>JANMVC010000082.1:0-25467 GCA_031392315.1 Pyrinomonadaceae bacterium
ATCGTCACTAATAAATTACCCGAAGCGACCACCATGCACTGGCATGGCCTGGAAGTGCCACTCAATATGGACGGCGCCCCGTTTATCAGTCAGCCACTTATAGAACCTGGCCAGATGTTCGTCTACGAGTTTTCGGTCCACCAGAACGGCACCTTCTTCTATCACTCGCACATGGCCATGCAGGAGATGATGGGCATGATCGGATTGTTCATCGTCCACCCGAAGCAGCCGCATTCACCGCGCGTTGACAAAGACTTCGGACTGGTGCTGCAGGAGTGGGCGCTACTGCCGAACAACCCAATTCCAAACTCGCTGGCCATGGAATTTAATTGGTTGACGATCAACGGCAAGGCTGGCCCGGCCACGACGCCGATGATTGTGAAGCAAGGCGAGCGCGTGCGACTGCGCGTGGTCAACCTCGGCATGGACCATCACCCGATGCACATCCATGGGAATCAGTTTTACGTTACCGGAACTGAAGGCGGACGCGCGCCGGAGTCTACCTGGTTTCCGCACAACACTGCCTTGGTCGGTGTGGCCCAAGCTCGCGACCTTGAATTCGACGCTGTCTATGCCGGTGATTGGATGTTTCATTGCCACTTGCCGCACCACATGATGAACCAGATGGTGTCGATGGTTGGGCCGATGGGGATGGCCGGACGCGGCGTGCAAACCGGCAAGGGCATGGAAGAGGGCATGGGCGTCGTCCGACAAGGCCACGCGTTATCGGAAGACATGGGGCCTGGACTGGGACGTGGCATGGGCGACAGCACCGAGAAGGAAAGAAATACGTCGAATCTCGCGGGGCCAAGTCCGCATTTGCAGCAGAACAGTTTGAAAGAAACTGACAAGAAACGCGTGCCCGGCTACCCGCAGGACATGGTGATGATCATGGATAAGGAAGTCGCCAAGCCTGAAACCTATGGCCTGCCGCCGGGCTGGACTGCGTCAATGATGGGGATGATGACGCTGGTGCGAGTGTTGCCGCCCGACATGTATGAGGAAGTGCAAAGAAGAATCAGGGAAGGCATCGCGGAACCGCCGAGCGGCACGCCCGTGCCGTCTCAGCATAAGCATTGATCGAAGCAAGCCGAAGTGGAAAACCAACAATGAACAGGGCGGGCGCACAGGCGTTCCTGGGCGCCCCAAATTCTTCAGGAGGAAACAGAAATGCGACGACTTACAGGCCTGGTGGTTTTATCAGCGCTGGCTGCCCTTGGTGCAGCTTGTAGCAAGACGGAGAATTCAAACAACAACGCAAACGCGAATGTGGCGGTTGCCGCCTCGCCCAGCCCAGTTGCAAGTCCGGCAACGGCAAACGCGAACGTGCACGACAACATGAACGCGAGCGAGCATGCAAACATGAACATGAGCAATCACAACATGAACGCCAACAAGAAACCCTAGCCGGTCTCGATTTGGTGTGATCAAGTTGCCGTGGCGGTTGCCTCGAATGGGCAATGCCGACACCCGCTGTCGCAACAATAGCCGCGGCGCAGGAGGAAGCGCGCGGTGAATACCATTGCCGCGCCTTCGAGGTAGTAGTCTTCGCCCTCTACCAGAGAAGATGCGGAGCTCACCTGTGGACTTGGCTGATCTGCCGCGCCGTTTGCGTTCGCAGATATTCGTCCAATCGTTTCAGCCAGGCATTTAGGACACAAGCAGTCCTGATCGGAGCCCGCAACGGGGCCAACCAGCGGCAAGTCCAGGCACCAGCAACTCCCGCTAGTTGATTTCATTCCACAGCCAAAGCTTGCGCCGCAGGTGGAGCAACTCTTGGGTGTAATTTGATCTGTTGCTACTGAACTCATCATGAAGCGCTGAAGCAGTCGCCGGACGACCAGCATTATGCTTTGTCAGCTCGCGAATCGTAAGTGCCCTACCGGAAAATATTTTCCTTTCCGCTTGACTCTGTATTCGGCTACAGGGTTTAAGATGTATCCTGTCAAGGACAAGCCAACGTGGTGGAGGACAGAATCGATGCCAAAACAGAGCTATAGACAGATTGTGAGCGGGGCTGGCGGCTCGCATATGCGGGAAGTTGGCGCCGGATTGAAGATTGGCGAGGTGGCCAAGGCGAGCGGCATCGGCATCGAGGCGCTGAGGTTTTACGAGCGCGGCGGATTGCTCGGCCGTCCGGCGCGCACGCAGAGTGGCTATCGTGTTTACGACTCCGCAGTGCTGCAGCGTCTTGATTTTATCAAGCGGGCGCAAGTCATCGGGTTCTCGCTGGAGGAAATAAAACGCATCATCGCTGACAAGCAAGCGGGCCACAGCCCGTGTCTTGAGGTGCGCGAAATCGTCCGCCATCGTTTGGATGAACTGGATCAGCGGATGAAGGAGATGAAAAAGTATCGGCGGGAGCTGGGAGAGGCGTTGAAGCGTTGGGAAGAGACTGGCGAACTCGATGGCCACGTTTGTGGATTGATTGAAGGAACTGAAATCGAGCATTCGGATCCATCACCGCGCCGGCTTCAGACCCGGCGCACCAAATGACCGCAAGGTCCGAGAGGTTAGGAAAATGACACCAGTGAAGAAAACGGGGGACGTGAGCGATCAAGATGGCGGAGCTACTTCGGCTATCGACCCGGTTTGCGGTATGACCGTAAACCCGCAGTCAGCCGCTGGCTCTTTTGTCTACAAGGATCAGGCTTACCACTTTTGCAGCACGCACTGCTTGCAGAAGTTCAAAACGGAACCAGAGCGATTTCTGCATGGGCCAGCGGAGCCGATGGTCGCGCAGTTGGTGGGAATTCAGCGGGCACCGAAAGCCGTCGCTCCGGTTGCGCAAAGCTACACCTGCCCGATGCATCCCGAGGTGCGCCAGGACAAACCCGGCTCGTGCCCGAAGTGTGGGATGGCGCTCGAACCGTTGAACGTCGCGGCAGCGCAAACCAAAACTGAATACACCTGTCCAATGCATCCCGAGATTGTGCGCGATGGGCCGGGCAGTTGTCCGATCTGCGGCATGGCCCTGGAGCCGCGCACAGTTTCGCTCGGCGATGAAGAAAATCCGGAACTAGCGGACATGAGTCGCCGATTTTGGTTGAGCGCCTTGTTGAGCCTGCCGGTGTTTGCGATCGGCATGAGCGACCTGATTCCCGGCCAACCGCTCCAGCAAAAGATTTCGATCACCTCGCTGGGATGGATGCAACTGGCGCTCGCGTCGCCGGTGGTGCTCTGGGGCGGCTGGCCGTTTTTTGTGCGCGCCTGGCAATCGCTCGTGAATCGTAGTCTCAACATGTTCACACTTATTGGCCTGGGCGTGTCCGTGGCCTACGTTTACAGCCTGGTTGCGACTATTTTTCCTGACCTTTTTCCGCACTCGTTTCGCGGGCACGGCGCCGCTGTGCCGGTTTACTTCGAAGCCGCCGCCGTCATCACCGCGCTTGTCCTGTTGGGCCAGGTGCTGGAACTGAAAGCGCGTGGGCAAACCAGCGCGGCAATTAAGTCGCTGCTCGGTTTGGCGCCGAAGACTGCGCGACTGGTCCGCGACGGCGGTGCCGAAGAAGACGTCGCGCTTGATAGCGTCGTGGTGGGCGACCGGCTGCGCGTCCGTCCCGGCGAAAAAGTTCCGGTCGACGGCATCCTTCTGGAAGGCTCTAGTGCAATTGATGAATCGATGATTAGCGGCGAACCACTTCCAGTCTCCAAGTCAGCGGATGATCGGGTAATCGGGGCGACGGTAAACGGGACGGGAACGTTTCTGATGCGGGCTGATCGGGTCGGCTCGGAAACGCTGCTCGCTCAGATTGTGCAGATGGTTGCCGACGCACAACGCAGCCGCGCACCAATTCAGAAACTTGCTGACCGCGTGTCTGCCTATTTCGTTCCCGTAGTGATTCTAATCGCGATCGCCACGTTTATTGTTTGGGCTGTCGTTGGTCCAGACCCGCGCATGACGTACGCGCTGATCAATGCAGTGGCCGTCTTGATTATCGCTTGCCCTTGTGCGCTGGGGCTGGCAACGCCAATGTCGATCATGGTGGCGACAGGCAAAGGCGCGCAGATTGGAGTGCTGTTCCGGAATGCCGAAGCGATCGAAGTGTTGCGGGAAGTTGACACGCTGGTAGTCGACAAGACGGGCACGCTGACGGAAGGGAAGCCAAAACTCGTGACCGTGTGGCCCGCGACTGACTGGACAGAAGCTGATCTCCTGCGCCTGGCGGCAAGTTTGGAGCGCGGCAGCGAACATCCATTGGCATCGTCAATCGTGTCAGGAGCGCAGGCAAAGGGAATTGAAACAGCATCGGTAAGTGACTTTCAATCCCTAACCGGTAAAGGTGTGACCGGAACCGTGGATGGACACGCGGTGGCGATCGGCAATTCGAGTCTGCTGGAGAATTTGAAGATCGATTTGCAGTCGTTGTCGCCGAAGGCAGAGGACTTGCGAGCCAATGGCCAGACTGTCATGTTCGTGGGTATCGACGGTCGCGCGGCAGGCTTACTGGGTGTGGCGGATCCAATCAAGGAGTCGTCACCTGAGGCAATCAAACAACTTCATGAACAGGATATCCGGGTCATCATGCTTACCGGCGACAGCGAAACCACCGCGAAGGCCGTTGCCAAAACGCTAGAGCTGGATGATGTGATCGCCGGAGTGTTGCCTAACCAGAAAGCTGAAGTCGTCAAGCGACTGCAAAGCGAAGGACGGCGCGTGGCCATGGCTGGCGATGGGATCAACGATGCTCCGGCGTTGGCCCAGGCGGAGGTGGGAATCGCCATGGGAACCGGCACGGATGTGGCGATGCAGAGCGCGGGCGTCACGCTCGTCAAAGGCGACCTGCGCGGGATCGTGCGTGCGATTCGTCTCAGCCGCGCGACAATGCAGAACATCAAACAAAACTTGTTCTTTGCGTTTCTCTACAACGCTTTGGGCGTACCGCTGGCCGCAGGAATCCTCTATCCGTTCTTTGGAATCCTGTTAAGCCCGATGATTGCCGCGGCGGCGATGAGCTTCAGTTCAGTCTCGGTGATTGGCAACGCACTGAGGTTGCGGAAGGCTTCGATCTAAAACGCGCGGCGCAAAGCAGGCAAAAAGGGTGTCACCGTCAAGCCGACAGTAACACCCTTTCGATTTGATTAGGACGTAGCCTGGCGCGCTTAGATTTCTGTCGGCTCGGCCAGGTCAGCGCCATTTCGTTTGCGATATTTTCTCACCTTGGCCGCGACACCCAGCAGGCCGCTTCCCAGCAGAAGCATTGTCATCGGCTCCGGCACAGTAGTCATCATTTCCTGGGGTCCGTATTTGCTGCGGTCCGCAGGCGTCAGGATGCGGAACCGGCTAAAGTCGTAACCAGACAGATTCGCATTCATGGCAGCGGAGAACCACTGAATTGATCCGGCCGTGTCAGGCGTGCTGGCGTTGAAGATGTTCCAGATTGCGCCCTGGATCGCGCTGGCCTGATTAGGCGCTGCTGTTAGTTGATCGTATAGCCACGCCGCGCGCTGATACTTGAGCAGCGCGTTTGTTTGGCCGCCGTAAAGCGCATTGGCCACGCCGGCAGCGTCGAGCATATTCACCGCCACGTCCCAGGTTTGTCCCACTTGAACATGTCGATTGAAGCTGAGGCACATCATTGAGATCGGATCGCCGTTCAGCAGTCCGCTGTAGGGGCCCGCGCTGGTGCCCTGAAAGGTGTTAGTGCCTATGGACACGAGCGTCACCGAATCGGCACGAGCCGAAGATGCCGCGCTAACGAGAATCAGCACAAGCAAGCAAGGTACAAGAAGAAGCCTTTTCATAAGTATCTCTCCGAACTCTTGGGCACCATTTGGTTGGAAGTCTTGGAGCTTCTATAAGCTCTACAGAAGGGTGAAAGATTGAATCGGAGCGGGGTTCCAGAGAATGGGCGACAATTAAACGGCCAGGGCCGGTAGCCATCCATGTGGGGATACCTGTTGCTTAATGATTAGGCCAAGCGGGGTGGATTCAGCGATGTGGGTGCACTCGGCAGGCTGTTTTGGCGGATTCTTTCTTTCGCCCAATCACGCGCCGGCAGGTCGGACGGTACCACCGCTCGGTGAACCGTCGCGTGGGCTGCCGGAAATGATTGCCTCCGGGACACGATTGAGCCTTCCGCGCATACGCTTTCGGCTACAGCGACCCTGTATGGTTTGAACAACCCTCGATGCAGGGAAAAACATCCGTCAGGTTCCCACGGTTTTGACGAGATTTGCGTGGCCCTCAAGTTGCTAATTCCGAAGAGCCATGACAAACACCGAATTCTATCCCCTTTGGCAGAGTAAGACGCGCGAAACGGAAACGGCAATTGTGCCGCTCTCGGATCACGCACTGGCCCGCGCAGCCGGTGAGGGCGACATGACGGCTTTCGAGGAGTTGTACTCGCGTCATAATCGTCGCGTCTATTCTGTGTGCCTGCGCATGACGCATAACGTTTCTGAAGCTGAAGATCTAACGCAGGAGGCCTTCATCCAACTCTTTCGCAAGATTGGGAGCTTTCGCGGCGACTCGGCTTTCACCACCTGGCTGCATCGGCTGACGGTGAATCAGGTGTTGATGCACTTCCGAAAGAGGAGTGTGAAGCTCGAGCGGACAACGGAAGAAGGAGAAACTCCGGTGCAGATTGTTCGAGGTTCGGAGAACCCAAACAAGATGCCGGTGCTGGACCGGATCAGCCTCGATCGCGCAGTGGCGAAATTGCCGCCCGGTTACCGCTCAGTTTTTGTCCTACATGATGTCGAGGGCCATGAACACGAAGATATCGCGAGGATGCTGGGAGTGGCGGTAGGAACTTCAAAGTCCCAGCTTCACAAAGCCCGGATGAAGTTGCGCCGGCTGCTAAAGAGCAACTCAAACTGAAATTAGTTAACTCAGGAAATCCTGGAAGGGGAACGAGATGAAAATATTTGCCAGAATTCAAAAAGTCGGAATCGCAATGCTATTGGGCGTGTCGTTCGTTTCTGGAACCGCGGTGCAGGCCCAGGGAAGGCGCGACCAGCGTGACGATCGTCGCGAGGACCGTCAGGAGCGACGCGAGGATCGCCGCGAGAACCGACAAGATCGACGCGAGGATCGTCGCGACGATCGGCGGGGACGCAATTGGGATCGTTACGAGAACAATGGTGGCTCGTTTCAGCTTCGTCAGACAGCGCTGAATGCCGGTTACAACGAAGGCATCAAGGAAGGCCGCAAGGCTCGGAACCGTCGGTTCAGCGATTTCCGCAACAACAGCGCATATCGCAACGCTTCGAAGGACTACAATTCGAGGTTTGGCAATCGGGCGCTCTATCAGAGGTATTACCGCGCCGGATACGAAAACGGCTTTAACGACGGCTACAACGGTTACTAAACGCAGTCTCCATCGAGTTGAATCACCAATGAGCGGGCTCCACTCGGGGCCCGCTTTCCATTAGTGCGGACCATCAACTACAATCTGGTCAAGCTAGCAATTGACAGAGTCTCGGCCCGGTACCCGCTACCAAAACATCGGGCCAAGGGTGTAGTATCCTTCTCCAGTAGCTTGGCATTGGCGCGGGCCAGTTCTGCGAAATTTTCCCCCCAGTCTTTCAACACATCTTTTTGTAAGGAGCGAGTGAAATGAAGTTTTCGATGCGACATACGGCGATTAGTGCGGTGAGCGCGGTCTTGTTGTTTGGGTTCTCAGCAAGTCTTGTGTCGGCGCAGAAGAAGTCTCGGGCGCAGGACGCCACGCGGCATTCGAGTGCGGCCGCCAAAGTTTTTACCGAGATCATGAACGTCAAAGAAAAGGCAATCCCAAAGGAATTACTCGACAAAGCTGAGGCAATTGCGGTTTTCCCAGGCGTGATCAAAGCGGCCTTTATCGTTGGCGGACGCGGCGGCCAGGGGGTGATTAGCACTCGAACTCGGACAGGTTGGAGCCCGCCAGCCTTTTTCAATCTGAGCGGCGGCAGCTTTGGGGTTCAAATCGGCGCGCAGAAAAATGATTACGTTTTTCTGATCATGAATCAAGACGGCGTGAAGGGTTTGTTGGAAGATAAATTTGAAATGGGCGGTGAGGCCGGTTTGGTTGCTGGGCCAGTGGGACGCGAGGCTGCGGCGTCAACCAACGCCACGCTCGACGCCGGAATACTTTCCTATTCGCGCAGCAAGGGCGCTTTCATTGGTGCTGCGTTGAAGGGGGTAGTGATTAGCCCGGACAATAATCTCAATGAGGCAATCTACGGAACGAAAGCAACGGAGGTGTTGACCGGAAGATCGATTAGCTTGTCTGAGATGCCGGCGGGCGTTCGCATCTTCCCACGCACTTTGGCGCGCTACTCTCATCGCGGAAACTAACAACCCACTCTCAGGCGCGTTAACATTCGCTTGACGTGATTGTTAACGCGCCATAGAATGCCGACACGATCTCAAGGGGTGCTTACGCTCGTTACTGTTACTAGCTTGATCGGATTTGGTTGAAACTTTATGGCCGCCCCGCGCACGCAACGTCAGAAACAGGTTCTCGACTACATCATTCGCTTCCTCGAGCGTCGCGGTTACACACCTTCCTACGCGCAGATTGCAAATCACCTCGGCGTGAAATCGCGAGCGACTGTTCACAAACACATCAAGGCATTGGTCCGTCTCAAGCTGATTTCGATCCGCGACGAGAACGGTATGTTTCGGATCACGGTGATGGCGGATTCGGTACCTGAAGCGGCCCCGGCGCCAGTGCCGGTCCTTCCGTTTCCTGAGTTGCTCTGCGAAGTTCGTTACGAGGGAAGAATTGCTGCCGGCCGGCCGATCGAAGTGGTTGAAGACGACATGACGATCGCTATGCCGCGCTTCATGTTAGGTAAGGTACGGCCCGAGAAAGCCTACGCGTTGAAGATCGTGGGCGACTCCATGATCGACGATCACATCTGCGACGGAGACATCGCACTGATCGAACAGCGCACCGACGCTCACGATGGCGAGATCGTAGTTGCGTTGATCGACGAAAGCCATGCGACGCTCAAGCGCATCTTCCGCCATGGCGCGGAAATAGAGTTGCGACCCGCAAATTCCGATCATGCACCGCTCAGGATTCCCGCCGGTCAAGTCCGAATTCAGGGCATTTTCCGCGGCCTGATTCGCTCTTCTCACTAAGGCAAATCCCTAATAAATCTTAATAGAATCCCCGGAACGGCATTTCGGAGGAACGCTGCAGCCAGTTGTCTTCAGGGTAGTTGCTATCGCCGCCGATGGCGTGAAGCGTGTAGGCATGGCGCGACTTCAGTGAACGATTGGCGAGGCTCTTGTGCGGCAGTAGCCCGTCGAGGACGATCAACGTGCCTTGCGAAACCTCAAGGGGTACCAGCCGATCTTCGGGAAAAGGCAACTGATTAAAAACCTCGAAACCCATAGAACCTTCCGGGCCTCGTCGCCAGCGCGACTTCAGTCCTGCTTTGTGCCCACCCGGAATCGCCCACAAGCAGCCGTTCTCGAGCGTGGCATCTTCGAGCGCAAACCACAGTCCGGCAATATTGTTTGGCTCGGTATAAAGAAATGCGCTGTCCTGATGGCAGGTAACTTCACCGCCGATATTTGGTTGCTTGAAAATGTACATTGACTGCACTAGCAGGGGCTTCTCGATCTTCAGATCCGCAACCAACTGTTTGATCGCCGGCGTCTTCGAAAACTCAGCGAAGGCGGGATCGAGTTCATGCAGCGCATGTCCGATCTTGTTTATCGAACGCTCCTTGCTTTGCTTGAGTTTGCGATCGGGCCCGAAGGCATCCTCTTCGAAGAAGAAACGAATCTTATCTCCGGACCCAAGGAAGTAATCGTCACGGAGGTGGCTCTGTTCTTGAGTTGAAAAGATCGACACTATGCCATCCGGGTCAAACGCGCGAACCATCTCCTCGGCGCGAGCGCGCAAGCGATCGCAAGTCGCGGCTTCAGCAAAACTCTCCAGAACGAGAAAGCCATCGCGGTCGTATTGAGTTAGCTGTTCAGGAGTCAGTCCCATTTCAGGGAAAGATTAACATAGGGCTGAGGTCGAGGATTCAGTGCGGTACGTCAAGCAGTTCAAACTTTCGTTTGCTGAGTTTTCCCAAACGAAACTAAGACTACTTGCGTGAACGCGACTTTGCCGCCCTTCGCTTTGAAACCTATACTGTTTTTGGAAGTAATTAATTGCTGGAGCCGGCTGCCGGAGTTGAACCGGCGACCTTCTAATTACGAATCAGACGCTCTACCAACTGAGCTAAGCCGGCCTATTGAACCTTCGCTCGAACGGAGAATTCACTATACGAATGCCTACTTTGCAGTGTCAAGCAGCCGTGTCGGAGAGGCAAGCATCGGCCAAGCGCTGGAGTTATTTCGCGGTAGCGCTCCTGGTTCTAATTCTGCTGGCGACAACCTCTTCGCAGGTGTGGGGTCGGTCGCTCCCCCGACGCGTCGAGTTTCAGTCAAGCGAGGTGCAGAGGAAATCGTCGATCAAGCCTGCCAAGCTGCCCTCGGCGGAGAAGATTGTTGAGGCTTACCTCAAGGCGATCGGCGGGAAAAAGCGTGTGGCAGCTATCCGTGATGCCAGTTTCGAATGGACGGTCCACGCCGAAGATCTACGTGTCGGAACAGCCAGGACGAAGCTTCGCGCGCCTGCGTCGTTCCATTCGGAAATAACCTACGCAAACGGCCAGGAACTCGCCGCTGCAAACGCCGGCTCGGCCTGGACACGCGACCGGGATGGGAAAGTTCACACGCTCACCGGCGACGAAGCAAAGTCTGCCAAGTTGCAGGCGCTGCTCGAGGCCAGCCAGCTCGTTGATTATAAGAAACTAAATGTGCTGGCGCGGACGTTATCGATCGGCGAACTGGAGTCTGGGCCCGCGTATGCCGTGGAATTTTCCATGCGCAACGGCGCGCGGCTGCGTTACTGGTTTAGCTTAAACAGCAAGTTGCTCGTTCAGATTGAAGATGATGCCCGCCGGATTACCACCAGCTTGTCTGAGTATCGCTCGCAACCGACGATGCCAAATGTTTTGCAGCCACACCGTGTCATCGTCAAAACACACGGCGCGAGCGGATCGACCTTTGTTCTCGTACGCAGCATTTACAATCAAGGGCTTGCTGCATCTCTTTTCGATCCACCTCGACACGCGGAAACCGTAGATGTGGTCCAGCTGTTGGGCGAAGTGTCGCGAAATCAGGACGAACTGGAGAAACGGTTTGCTGAGTACTCCTTTGTACAGAAAGAAACTGATCGAGAGATCAACAACAAGGGTGAACTGAAAAAGGAGACGAGCAAAGTTTTCGAAGTATTCCCGATTGCGCATCGCGCAGCCGTCATGAGATTGATTAGCGAAAACGGCGTGGCCCTTTCGGGCGAACGCCTGGCGAAGGAAACAAAGCGAGTCGAAGAAGAATTTGAAAAGGCGGAACGAGACAAGGACAAGAATCAGCAGCGAGCAGAAAAACACCGCGTCGAGCGGGACCGGAAGAGAGCCAGCCGCGCAAAGGGAAAGTCGGACAGCGACGAAGATGTGACAATTTCACAGTTTTTGAGAGTCCACGAGTTTGTATCGCCAAGGATTGAACGGTTCCGTGATCGCGATGCTGTCGTTTTCGATTTTCGCGTGAAACCAGGGTTCAAGCCAAGCAACCGTGAGGAGAGCCTGATATCAAAACTCGTGGGCGTGGCCTGGATTGATCCGGCCGATAAGCAAGTGATGAGGCTCGAAGCCAAACTCGCGGAAGAGTTCAAGATGGCTGGAGGCTTACTGGTCAACTTACGACCCGGCGCGGCGTTTATGATGGAGCAGACACGCATGGCGGAGGGCGTCTGGCTGCCACTTCTAGCGCAAATTAATCTTTCCGTGAAGGTGCTCTTGTTTGGGGGTGGCGATTTCAATAAGACTATCGAGTGGAGCGACTTCAAACACTTCGCCGGTGACGTAAAGGATTTTAAATTGGAGTCGCCGAAGACAGCGCCGTAGACGAAGAGCAAGGACGCTACCAGCACGAGGTGCCTGCGTTGCCAGTATATGAATAAAGTAAATGTAATTGGCGGTGGATTCGCCGGAGTCGAAGCCGCATGGCAGGCGGCGCGTGCCGGTGCGCAGGTACGACTCTTCGAGATGCGTCCAGTAAAGGAAACGCCGGCCCACCGCACAGATAAGTTGGCTGAGATCGTTTGCTCAAATTCGCTGAAGTCTGACGAGGTTGGCAGCGCCCCTTATCTCCTGAAGGAAGAGTTGAGGCGCGGCGGGTCACTCGTGATGGAGGTGGCCGCCAAAACGCGCGTCCCGGCTGGGGCGGCGCTTGCCGTTGATCGTCACAAATTTGCTGAACTGATCACCGAGCGGATCGAAAGCCATCCGAACATTGAACTGGTTCGCGAAGAGGTGACGCAAGTTGATGCCAGCGAGATTTCGATTATCGCCACCGGCCCGCTTTCTTCCGATGCGTTGACTGCCGAAATAATGAAATTGACGGGGAGCGACCAGCTCTACTTCTATGACGCCATCGCGCCGATCGTCGCCGCCGACTCCATTGATCGTTCCGTCGCCTTCGCTGCCGCACGCTACGGCAAGGGCGGCGACGATTACTTAAACTGTCCATTCGATCGCGAACAGTACGCTAGGTTTTACGAAGCGTTGATTAACGCCAAGAGCGTCCCGTTGCAGCGATTTGAAGAAACGCGTTGGTTCGAGTCGTGTCTGCCAATTGAGGAACTGGCGCGACGTGGGGTGGATACGCCACGCTTCGGGCCGATGAAGCCGGTGGGATTAGTTGATCCGCGCACCGGGCGCGAGCCGTATGCCGCCGTGCAATTGCGGCAGGAAAATTTAATGGCTGATGCGTACAGCCTGGTTGGCTTTCAGAATCATCTACGTTACGGCGAACAGGCGCGCGTGTTGCGGTTGATACCCGGGATGGAGAATGCCGAGTTTCTACAGTTTGGCCAGATCCACCGCAACACCTACATTTGCTCGCCGCGGGTGCTGGCGGCGACGATGCAGATGCGCGAGCGGCCAAACGTTTTCTTCGCCGGACAGATCACCGGAGTGGAAGGCTACGTTGAATCAGTGGCAATGGGTTGGATTGCCGGGATAAACGCGGCGCGGTTAGCGACGCAGCAGCCGCTGATTCAGGCGCCGGCCCTGAGCGCAACGGGAGCGCTGGCGCGTTACGTTTCCAGCGCGCAAACGAAAAACTTTCAGCCGGTTAACATCACATTTGCCTTGCTCGAACCCTTGCCGGAACAGGATCGAAAGCGCGTTCGCCGGAAACGAGACCGGCACCAGCTCCAGGTAGAACTAGCGTTAAAGGAATGGGACACTTGGCTCGAACAGATTCACGATCCGCAACCCACTTTGCAGGTCTCCGCATGAGCATGGCAAACAGCCGGAGCTTAGGCACGATGCTTTGCGTGGTTCTGTTCATTTGCCTTTGCTGGGCGGCTGCGGTCTTCGCGCAATCAGGCCGGAACCAGGAAAAGAAACCGATTCCTTCCCAGCGCTCCTCCGGCAAGACAAAGACACGTCCTGGGCCAATAGCGGATCCCGTCGCTTCTCCTTCTCCGATTGCCACCACGCCAGCTCCGGCAAAAGATGCGGCGGCTGAACGCCGGCAGGACGAGGTCGACGAAGCAGATACCGTTCGTGTTCACTCCAACCTGGTACCTATTCCCGCGTCGGTAGTTGACGCCAAAGGGTTGGCGATTACCGGACTGCGGCTGGAAGATTTTGAACTGCGCATTGACGGGCAGCTCAAGGCAATCAGCGACTTGACCCGCACCGAAACCAGCGTTCGTCTAGTCATGCTTTTCGACAACAGCGGCAGCCTGGATATGGCCCGTGAGTTTGAGAAGCGCGCGGCGATGCATTTTTTTCAAATGGTGATGCGGCCCTCGGACGAAGCGGCGATTTACTCGATCGAAACTGAAAGCTATCTCGCTCAACCTCTGACCCGGAACGTGGGTCTGCTACAGCAGACAATTGCGAGTTTTGGAAAACCAGAGGGTGCTACCTCGCTCTTCGATGCGGTCATTGAGGCGAGCCGATATCTTCGACCATATGCAGGGCGGCGCGTCTTGGTAATTGTTTCTGACGGAATCGAAACGATGAGGGAAAACGATTTCGAACTGACTTTGCAGGAGGCGGTCGCAAATGATTGCCAGATCTTCGTGGTGCAGACCGGCCTGCACGATAGCGCCAACCTCCGCGCGCTCACCGCCGAACGCCGGATGGAACAGTTTGCCAGTCAAACTGGTGGCGCAGTTTACATCCCTAAAACTCATTACGACGTGGACAGCGCATTTCGACAGATCGCAGCCGACCTGGCCCAGCAATATGTGCTCAGCTATTATCCCGGCGACGAACGCCGCGACGGACGTTTTCACCTGATTGATTTGCGAGTCAGAGCGCGCAAGGATGTTCGCGTGCGCGCGCGCAAGGGATATTATTCTCCGAAGGCTGCCAATAACGCTGCCAGCAACTTGTGGCCATGAAGCGGGCGGATTGCTGAGAAGATTAACGAGACTGACCAGAAACACTGGCACATAGACTCTTGCAGAGCTACGTCGCGCTTTCAACTTTGATTAAGAAAGACAGTCAGAGCGGACGCTTAAACCACTTCAACCTCCGCGAGGTTCGCGATGGCGGTGATTAATTCGTTTGGTTGAATCGGCTTGGGCACGAACATACTAAAACCTGCGGCCAAGGCGCGGGCGCGATCCTCGACGCGGACGTAGGAGGTTAAGGCCACGGCGGGGATAGCTTGCCCGCGGTCACCTTCGAGTTTCCTCAGACTGGCAATCAGCGAAAAGCCATCTTCATTCGGCATCGCCAGGTCCGATACCAGCACGTGCGGCTGATACCACTCGAGTATTTCCAAAGCCTCGCTGACCGAACCAGCCGTCTGCACCATCGCTTTCGATTCAGTTAACATCACGCTTAGGAATTGCAGCGTATCCGGATCATCATCCACCAGTAGCACCTTCACATCGTCGAGCGTGGGAACAGTAGAAAAATGCCCGTCGGTGATTTCTTTAGCTCGCAGACTTCCGGTTGTTTTTTTCCGACGGCTTTCGATCGTGGATGCCAGCGGCAGCTTGATCGTGAAGCTCGAACCTTGTCCCTCACCTGCGCTATCGGCCGAGATGGAGCCGCCATGAAGCTCCACCAGGTGCCGCACAATCGCCAGACCCAATCCAAGTCCACCGTGTTGGCGCGTGGTCGTGCCATCTGCCTGGCGGAAGCGATCGAAGATAAACGGCAGGAAGTTCGCGCCGATGCCCTGGCCAGTGTCGCTGACACGGAGCTGTAAATTGTTGGCGGCGCGTTCCACCTTAATTTCGATGCGCCCGCCGGCGGGCGTAAACTTGATGGCGTTGGCCAACAAGTTCCAGACAATCTGCTGCAACCGGCTGGCGTCGCCCACGGTATGACGCGCTGAAGGATCAAGCGTGACCTCGAGGTGAAGTTGCTTCGAGTCCAGTGCCAACTGCACGGAATCAATCGCCGCATTGATGACAGAGGCGATATCGACCGGTTCATTCGTGAGGTGGAGTTTGCCCGTAATCATGCGCGAGACGTCGAGGATGTCTTCGATCAACTGGGCCTGGGATTTCGCATTGCGATCGATAGTCTCAATTGCGCGCGCGGCGGTGGCTTCGTCCAGCCTGCCGCTGCGAAGCAAATGCGACCAGCCGATGATCGCATTGAGCGGAGTGCGGATCTCGTGGGACACGGTCGCCAGAAACTCGTCCTTCATCCGGTTCGCAGTCTCAGCCTCGGCGCGAGCCATTTGTTCGCCCACGAGCGCCAGCCGGAGTTTCTCTTCGGCCCGCAGACGTTCCTCGACCTCTGCCTCGAGCGAGACCGCTTTCTGTTGCAGCTTGGCGATGGCCCGGAGGCGCTCGTCCTGATCGTCGATTCCGGCGTAGCTCTCGGCGGGAATCACGCGTGAGTGGGCAGTGCACACGCCGCTATGTGACTCGGTGAATTGATGTCCGCCCAACCCATTCATGGGATAGGCGCAGAAAAGCGAGAAGGTGTGCGCCTTTTGCAGTTCGTTCCACATTTGTTCGAGGCGCAGCGCCGACTGATATTCGCCTCTCGCCCACAGCAAGGCGACCATCTCACCGAAGGCGCGCACGCGCGGTCGACTATCTGCGACGCTCGCGATAATTCCACCCAGAACTTCTTTGAAGCGCTGCGGCTCTGGCGACCCATCAATCATAAACTTCGATAGCGTCTCAGCCGCGTCGAGAGAAACAAACTGTCCGCGCGCCTTAGCGTTGGCAATGTCGAGGCCGTTTGCGATTAGCAGATCGTCGAGTCCGTCGCGGTGTGCTTCGGTGGCCACCACCAACGCGGCATCACCCGAGTTGATCGCATGGCCGATAAATCCGCCGAGCGAGTTCAGTAGGAAGGCGTCCGCTTCGTAGAACTGCACGAAGTGTTCGGTGTCATTCATCGCCGACCAATCAGTGCGCGGCGCGAAGTTCCACTTGGCGACATCGTCAGAGCGAAGCTCAACTCCGTCGTCTGCGAAGTTGTTGTTATTCCCTTTGATCAAGAAGTCTCCCGAGCGACAGCATTTCGCAATTGTTCGAAGGGGCTGTTAAGGGGGGTGTCGAAACCGCGCTATCTTATCCCTTCACAATCGAACCAATCCAGTGAATCGGAGGAGATATCGTTTCGACATTTCTCACATTTCTGTGTCGCGCTGAAGTGGTGAAGGCGCTAAGGCTGAAGTTCTGAACATTAGGCTAGCTCAGGCTTTCCTCTCTGATGATTCCGTAGCATGTACACGAGGCGGCCTCCAGACCCTGCCGATCAAGCACCTTGAGCCGGCCACGTTGGTAACTTATTAAGCCTTGCTTTTGTAAATCGCCGGCTGCTTTGCTCACAGCCTCGCGCCGCACTCCCAACATATTCGATAGAAATTCCTGTGTGAGTTGAAACTCATCTGCTCCCATGCGGTCGTGCGTCACCAGCAACCAGCGCGAAAGCCGCGAATCAATCGAATGAAATTGATTGCAGACTGCGGCCTGGGTAATCTGGGTCAGCAACGAGTGGCTGTAGCGTTTCAGAATGCGTGGCAACATGCCACCCTTGTTACATTGCCTGCGAAGCGTCATGGCTTTCATTTTCATTGCCGAGCCTACACCCTGGACCACGGCGTGATTGATTGATGAGTCGACTCCCATAAATACACTGAGCCCAACCATGCCTTCCTTGCCAACCATGCCGACCTCGAGGGTTGAGCGCTCGTTGATCCCGGCCAGCAGCGAAACAATTCCACTGTTAGGAAAATAGACGTCAGTAATCAAGACATTGGGTTTGTAGATGACCTCCTCGAAGACCAGGGGAACTTCTTCCAGGTGACGCCGGAGCCCCTGAAGCTCCTTCGCCGGCAGCGCGGCGAGCAGTTGGTTAGCAATCTTTGGTCGGTTTGCGGCCGGCATCGGACACTCCTTGCAAGTCTTTCTTCGGAAGGCGACAGCAGAGCGCACCAAGCAGGTTCTGCCAATGACGAATGTCACTGCTGTGGCAGGAATAGAAAGCTAAATGTTGACTATGAACCAACGGGAGGAGCGGGTCTGTGTGCTGCCACGCTTATTGGGTTCTTGGGGAAGAAAGGAAAGGCAATTCAGCCCAGGAGGCGATCGTATTCAGTTCTGACGACCTGGTAGCATTCGCAAACGCCTGACTCCAGGCCAACGCGATCAAGAATCGTCATGTCTCCGCGAACGTAACTGATGTAGCCGGCCTTTTGCAGGCGTCTGGCGGCGTGAGTTATCCCTTCACGACGCACGCCCAGCATGTTGGCGATGAGATCCTGGGTCATGATTAGTCTATTTGAAGGCAGGCGATCGTGGCTCAAGAGCAACCAGCGGCAGAGTTGCTGATCAACTGAGTGCAGGCGGTTGCAAACAGCGGTCTGGGAAATCTGAGTAATCAGCGCCTGGGTGTAACGCAGACAGATGTTATGAAAACGGCCGCCGCGGGTGAATTCGTCCTTCATCATTTCTGAACGCATTTTGAAAGTCTTGCCGGCGCTCTGCACTACCGCCCGGTTTGGAGTAGTGTTACCACCCATAAAAATGGCAATGCCTACCATGCCGTCGTTGCCCACCACCCCAATTTCTGCGGTCGAACCGTTTTCCATGATGTAAAGCAGGGAAATGATGGCCGTGGTGGGGAAATAGACATAGTCCATCGTTTCCCCAGACTCATAAAGGACTTGTCCCAGCGGCAGACTGATGGGCTGTAGATTAGGAAGCAAACGCGATAATTCGTCATCGCTGACAGCTGCGAGCAAATGATTCTTAACCGCTTCTTCTCTGGTAGCTTCGGTAGCCATTGAAAACCACTTTCCCAAAACCAGACTGACTGTGCTTTCACGTTAGAAAGCAGAAACCCATGCTCGTTCTGAACGCGGAAGCTCGCTGGAGGCGAAGCGATAGGAGGAGAGACAATATTATGCCTTCCCTGTATGTGCGTCAACACACAGACAGGCTCAGTTATCTGGGCCAATATGGCGCTGCCCAAAGGAATCCCCCTATCAGGAGGCAGCTAATGCCACCCAAACCCCGATCCAGAGTGCTTTGCGTTGATGACGATGCAGACGCTTGCGAGATGTTAGCCGTGTTGATGCAGGCGTACGGCATCGACGCTACCTGTGTCCAATCTGCTGCTGAAGCCTGGTTAGAGATCAACAAGAAGTCATTTGATCTTTATGTGCTGGACGGTTGGTTGCCGTCGCTCGACGGTTTCGAGCTCTGCCGGCAGCTCCGCAAGTCTGACTCGCTGACCCCAATTCTTTTCTATTCTGGCGCTGCTTACGATGCTGACCGGCAAAAAGGCTTGGCCGCCGGGGCGAACGCTTACATCGCAAAACCAGACGTTGAGGGGCTGATTGAACGAATGGTGAATCTGATTGCCGCGAACAGCGTTCCGCTGGCTTCGGCGCAGCGGGTCAACCTCAGGGAAACCCCGTCAGACAAATGGTTTTTTCCTCAGATGCTCAATTTCGAGAAGGCGATAGATTGACAGAGATGACGGTTGCCGAAACGAGCTTGGCCCAGGTCAAGCTTCTTTGGCGCAGGTCAGGGTAGAGCAATTCTAAGAAATCTCTATTTGTGTGCTGGCGCACATACGAACGAAGGTTAGCTGCTTTAAAGTAACGCGGATTATTTCCGCGTTTTTGATTCCTGTGGGGATAGCTCGCTTGCGTGAAACGGCCAGTGATGGCGAACAAGCCGAGCGAGTGGTCACCGGGGATGAGGGGTGGATGTCAGGGGCGACGATCCACCCTTCTTTTCTTTGTGGCAACGGATTGCGGCCAGCTTCCTGGCTGCTGGTTCTAAACAACCATGAGTTTGGTGCAAAGATCGGCACTGAGATTTGTCGGGGAAGCCAACCGCCATTCAAACCCTGGGGGCCTGGTTTCTTCGATTGCAGCTGGCGACGAAGATGCCTTTGCCCGTTTCCACGCGGCGACGAGCGGTCTGCTGTTTGGACTTTTGCTGCGAATTCTCGGTGATACGGCGACTGCCGATGAAGTGTTGGTGGGAGTCTACGCGGAGGTCAGGCAGTATGCTGCCGGCTACGATAAAAATGGCGAGAGCCTTTTAACCTGGCTGCTCACGATCACTCACCGGCGCGCGCTGGAGCGTCTTTGTTCGAGCAGCGAAGACGAGCAATTCCTGGTTTCAGTTGGACTCGCAATAACGCCCGCCAAGGGTCAACCCCACCGAGTGGTCATTCGGAAGTCGGCTCATCGAAGACTGGTCGCCGCTACCTTGAGTTCTCTTTCGCCGCTGGAGCGGAAAATGATCGAGCTGGCCTACTTCTCACGCATGACTCCCCACGCAATCGCAGTCAGCCTAGGGCGGTCGGCCGAGAACGTAAGAGCAGGCTTACAGGGCGGAATCTTGGGGCTTTATCAGTTGTTCAGAAATCCCAATTCTGTTATCGAGGCGTAAGCAGCGGCGATTCGGGACACCGGCGAGGTGCGAGCGCTAGATGCGGCTGTCTTGTTCTCGGGCAGCCATCAGCTTAACTTTCTTTAGTTCAGGTCCTTTGATCCCGAAGTAAGTGGCCATCTGCATGATTTGCTTTGGGTCGACGAAGTCGCTGGCGTCAGAGCAGAATTTTTCCAACGTGGGGCCAAACTCACGGCAGGTCATCGACTTGGGGATCGTTAGCCCCAGCCGGCAAGTGCCATCCGTTTGGAACTGCATGCAAAACTCACAAACTTTCAAGAGCAAACTTCCTTTAAAGACTTCTCAAATAGAATCGCGGACGGGAATGGCCGCCCACTTCAGCGGGTTGCCTTGTCAGTGGCCAACCGGGATCCGTTGAAAACGTGTCTTGCCTTCTGGATCCTGCCAGGAAATATCCAACACATAGGGTTTCACTTCGCCGACGACAACTTTCAGGCGGGCCAACATGTCCTCGTGAGCCTGCGCAATTTTCCCGTTAACCCATGTCTTATGGGCGAGCACTACATTCTCTTTTGGTCGAATTGAGCCGACGCCTTCAAATCGTATGTGGGCCTGCGAAGGGCCACCGCCCGGGGTTTCCAAATCTTTCAGGAAGACCGTCAGAACTTCCACGGATTTGAGAGCGATGTCGCCATCGTTGCTTAGTTGTAGACGGACATCGGCATCGACATCAATGAAGCTGAACGTTAGGGGTTTGGCAGCGTTACTCATTATCGTTTTCCTCCCGCGGTCGATTTCGCCGCCCGCTTCTTCACAGCCTTGGTCAAGTTTTTCCCGGTCGTCGCCAGCCCCAGGACGTCGCCGGGTTGGCACTTGAGCGCCTGACACATCTTCTCCAGCGTGTCGAAATTGATGCCCAAAGCCTTGCCCTTCTTCAGACGCCAAAGCGTCGTATGGCTAATGCCGGTTTCCTTGGCCAGCCAGTAGAAGGTGCGACCATGCTCTGCCAATAACTGATCTACGCGAATTTCGATCATAGAAATAAATTCTCGATTGAAATACTTAACACATGCGGTAGCTATTGTCCATCTGCAATATATGCTGCATTTGACATATAGTAGTCGCTACCGTAGTGTCGAAGCGACGATTCAGGCTGACCATGAATCATTGTCAGGCCCACTCGCCCGGCGCGCTGCCGTGCTGCAAGCGCCCCTCTGGTATGTTAGAGTTGTGGGCAGTTAAACAGTTCTTCGAAAATTTACTCTCGACATCAGGATTTGCTTGCGTCTCCTCGTGCCGTCTGTTTGTTTTGAGATGCGGAGCCGGTGGCAGGTAATTCTGATGGCTACATTTGTAGACACCCCATTTCTTATTTCCACGTCGGCCCACACTTGCACGATGCAGGTTTGCATTCGCGCGCCGGTTCAATCGGAGACTGTTTCGCTCCGCTCTCCGCTGGTGAGATTCGAGGACTAATGAAAACACTCTTTGCGCTGCGGCGTGCAAATGGCGACTGGTTTGCGCTCGACGATGAGGGATTGTTTCGTGTGCCCGTGTTTCACAGCAGCGGCGCGGCAATGGTGGCGCGTTCGCGCGATGCCGGAATGGAATGCTTCAGGCCGGTACTGCTCGATGCCGCAGCCTTCAAAAATCTGACGACCACGGACGAAGGCCAGGCGTGTTTTTGGCTGATTGCCGATCCCCTGATGAACTTGAGCCGCGGCCGTTCGCTCAATCGCACTGAGCTGGAGCAGTTTATGCTGAACGGATCGGGGACGCCGGCGTCGCGCGAGGTGGCCCGGTGATTTCTTCCTGCGACCATTGCGGCCGGATATTGCAATTGTGGAGGATTCGTTGCCCACACTGTAAAAAGTCGGCGATGAACTGGCTGCAAGTTCTGGGCATTGTGATCTTGGCGGTACCGCCGATATTTTTTCTCGCAAAGCTGCTGTAGGCCTGCGGCGTTGCCGCGGCATCGCAAAACAAAACTCTATGAAAATAAAAACAAAAATAGTTGACCTCGAAAAAGTAAGTGCCAGGGAATTAACCGGCGTGGCAAACGAAGGAACCTGGCCGGGCATTGACTCCCGGTTCCGGCTCATCATTGTGGCTGGGTTGCGGACGAAACAACTGCTGCATGGCTCGACACCGCGGATCGAAGTTGATCCCAAACGGCGCCGAAACACCAGCATCGCAGTGGAAGAAGTTAAGAGGGGTCTGATTCATTTCGCTAGAGTTAATAAGGATGGCTCGCCGATGGAGCCGGTCGCTGAAGTTGAAGTGAATCCGTAATCGGTAAAATCTCCGCGGTCAACAAGCGGGATCCAGGTTCTAAAATATGAATGGACTGCGCGTTTACATCAAAACTGAAAGCAGAGGGTTGGCCAACGGCGACAATGTTTTTTACAGTCGTCGAGGGGACGGACCCTTTTATTGCTGGAGGTTTGAAGCCGCGATAAGCTACTGGCGGGTCGCCCGCATGCATTCAGCGGATATCACCGCGCGCGAGCTTTGCGTTGCGAGTTGGAAGTCGGTGCCGGAGAAACTACAGGCCCGGCTCGGTGAACATTACCAGGACTGACCAAAAGCGCGAGCCGGGCGACGGCGTGAGGCAAAATGTCCGATAGAGAAGGCGGCAGTCGACCAAATCTATGATGAGCCGAAGTGAACAAGAATCTACGATCAACCCCTCCCCTCAATCTGCCCCCCAAACGAGTTGGATGTCGCAACTAAACTGGACCCACAGCTTTTTGGTGGTGAGCCTGCACATCTGCGGGCTGATGGGACTTTGGTTTTGGCCGCGGCCCATCGATGTCGCTCTGTTCCTTGGTCTCTATCTTTCGACCACATTCGCCATCGGGATTGGTTACCACCGCTTGTTGACGCATCGCGGGTTTGTTTCTCCACGATGGATGCGGCGAGTGCTGGCCTGGTTTGGCGCGGCGGCTCTCCAGGGAGGGCCGGCCCGTTGGGTGACTATCCATCGGCGCCATCACCAGATGGCCGACAAAGACGGCGATCCGCATTCACCGCTAATGGGATTTCTGCACGCGCATGTTGGTTGGATTTTGAAGCGAGACGCGAAAGAAGGCAGTGATTACCGCGAGTTGGCGCCAGACGTTTCGGGTCAGGATCCGTGGCTGCGGGTGTTGGACTACAAGCTTCTATTTGTGATGCCGTGGGTGCTGACCGCGCTTTTTTCGTATGCGATCGGCGGTTGGCGCGGAGTGCTGTGGGGCACGGTTGTGCGGACCCTGGCGCTGTGGCATTTCACCTGGAGCATCAACAGTGTCTGCCACGTAATTGGCAAACGTCCGAATGCGACGCGAGATGAAAGCCGCAACGTTTGGTGGCTGGGTCTGCTCACGCTCGGCGAAGGCTGGCACAACAATCATCACGCGCGTCCCTCGGCAGCCTGCCACGGCTGGCGCTGGTATCAGGTGGACTTTTCCGGTTATGTGATTCGCTTGATGGCCCGCGTGGGCTTAGTTCAAAACGTAATTCGCGCTCCCAAAACCTGGTGATTGCGCGCGACCAAAGCGTCCCCCTCCTGGCTTCTAATTCCCCCAAATGACAAGACTCTGTGCCGCCTTTGTGCTTGAGGCGGAGCTTGTGGTCAGACTATTGCTCTAAAAGGATCAAGGTATAAACTGCTGGACTAATTCAGCGGCAACGTAGGAATCCTACACAGAATTACGGAGGTAGAGACCGGAAATGAGACACTTATCAAACAAATTTGCGCACGCAATCATGGCGCTTTCGTTAGTGCTGGGCGTTGGCATCGCGTTCAATGTGACGGTGCAGGCGCAGCGACGGCCTTACCGCATATCCGATCGTCAGGTTGGTGACCTGATTCGGAGGCTCGAATCAAACACCAACAGATTTCGCAATAGCCTCGACTCGTCGCTGGATCGGAGCCGCCAGGACGGCACGCGGGCCGAAGACAACATCAACGCTTTTGTGCGTGACTTTGAAAACGCCACAGACCAACTGCGCCGGCGCTTCGATAGTAGACAGTCGGTAGCTGCCGACGTCGAAACAGTGTTGCAAAAAGCGACGGTCATCGACAATTTCATGGGACGCAGGCGCGCAGTAAGAGGGGCCGAGAACGAGTGGTCATTGGTTAAGACCGATTTGGATGCGCTGGCGAGCGTGTATGGAGTTAGCTGGCGATGGGATTCTAGAATCAATGATCCTATTGGCCGCGACGTCTCGAACGACGGTCGACGCAACGGACGCAACTGGGACCGCTACGAAAACTACGGTGGCTCCTTCGATCTGCGACAGACAGCGCTTAACGCTGGTTACAATGAAGGCATCAAGGTCGGTCAAAACGATCGCAACCGAAACCGAAGCACCGATTACCGCAATTCAAGTGCTTATCAAAAGGCCACTGCTGATTACAGTTCACGGCTCGGCGATCGCGAACTCTATCGGCGCTACTATCGCGCTGGATTTGAAAACGGCTACAACGACGGTTCCGGCACGCAGGTTGGTTATCCTCAAGGTAACAACTGGCCGACTCCCGTTAACCCTAGCGATGATCGCCGCGGTCGGAACTGGGATCGTTACGGCACCTACGGCGGCTCCTTCCAGCTTCGCCAAACCGCTCTGAACGCGGGCTATAACGAAGGCATTAAACTTGGGCGCGAGGATCGGAACCGAAACAGGAATTCCGACTTCCGCAACTCAAATGCGTATCAGGAAGCGACGAAGGATTACAGCTCGCGCCTGGGCGACCGTGAACTCTATCGCCGTTATTACCGTGAGGGATTTGAAAACGGATATAACGACGGATACAACGGGAACTGAGACAGAAAGCATTGGGCAGTGGGCAGAGAAGACTCTGCCTGCTGCCTTTTTGTTTGCGATTGAGTTGGTGAGTTATGAACCGGTTTGCGAGTGCTGCTCCAGCAGGTGAAGCGTTTATTACCGGTGCACCAGCAGCGTGTAGTAGCCCGTCACGCCGTTAAGTACGTACTGAACCGCGAGTGCTGCCAGCACAATTCCCATGACGCGCGTCGCGATGTGTACTCCGCCCTCGCCCAGCCGCGAAATCAGGCGGGCACCGAAATACAGCGAGATAAAGGTCACCAGAAAAACCAAAGTGATTGCGGCGGCTACGGCGCCCAGCCGCCGAAGATCGCCAGCCGCTTGAGAGGTGAGCAAGAGGATCGTGGCGATAACGCCGGGGCCGGAAATCATCGGAATCGCCAGCGGAAACACGGAGATGTCTTCGCCTACTGAGCCGCGTTCGTGACGTTCGGGCGCCTGCAATCCGCCACGCTGCCCGAAGAGCATGGGCATCGCCGTTGCGAACAGCAATATGCCGCCGCTGATTGAAAACGCGTGAACTGTAACGCCCAGATAAGAAAGCACAGCGCGACCGGCAACGAGGAAAAACAAAGCCACGCCAAATGCGATTAAAATCGCACGCGTCAGGATTGCGCGACGGCGCGCCGCAGTTTCATTGCTGGTAAGGGCGACGAAGATGGGCACAACGCCTGGCGGGTCAACGACTACCAGCAGCGTCACAAACGCCGCCAGCCCGAATCTCATGAAGTCCTGGTCCATGGGTTTTCTTGAAATCTCCGGTTAG
>JANMVC010000197.1:0-2197 GCA_031392315.1 Pyrinomonadaceae bacterium
GCGGCCGCCGTGCTGCTGCAAGACAAAGTCGGGCAGGAGTTCAAAGCGATCGTCACTGGAGCAACGGAGAAGGGAACTTTTGCTCGCCTGATCTCGCCACCCGTGGACGGACGGATCATGCGCGGTGAACGCGGGCTGCGCGTGGGAGACAAAACGCGCGTGCGTTTGGTCTCGACCGATCCCGAGCGCGGCTTCATCGATTTCGCGCGGGTGTGAATTCGCGTCCCCCTTCAGTCATGACGCGAGCAGGGTAGCTCTCAATCTCTTAGTAGCTCTTGCTCACGTCGACGAAAAAATGTATTCCCGCAACGCGCGCTCTCGTCACGCTCCTCATCAAAATCCAGTAATCAGTAGTTCCTCCGAAGTCTTAATCCAAATCTCGCAAGACAACTTCAGCGGCACAGCGATGAACGGGCCGCACGAAATGACGAGACGGCCTGTTTCAGTTGTGAACCTGCGGGCACGGTCGTTGCACTCTTCCCATCACGTCGACTCCCCAATTCGTCGTTGGCCATCCGAGTTCTCGTAGAGCGAGGCGGTCAAACAACAAACCCTAATTCCGGAATCGACGGACTCTCTCGGTGCCGCGAGGCACCGCAAGTCCACTAGGAATTACAGAACAAGGAGAAAGAATGAGAACACTAAGATTTATCGCGACGCTGAGCTTGATGCTTCTCGCATTGAGTCCGGCCGCCCTGGCGCAAACCAGCAAAGGGTTTGTCGCCGGAACGGTTGTCGATCAAAACGCCGCCGCCGTGGCCGGCGCTACAGTGAAAATAACTAACACAGAAACCGGGGTCGCTCGAGAGACGGTGACGCAGTCGGACGGCAGCTTTCGTCTGGACGCAGTTGACCCTGGCACTTACCGCGCGGAGATTGCCGCAACTGGTTTCAAATCCGCGGCCCGCGATCGCATCCTGGTTGCCGCCGCGCAAACTGCCGACCTTTCAACCGCGCTGGAAGTTGGCAACCCCTCTGAAGTTGTGACGGTCAGTTCGGGCGACTCCATCGAACTACAGACGGCGGACGGCATGCGCGTGAATACGTTGAACAGCCGCGAGATTACCGAACTGCCGGTTGCCGGCTTGAATCCCGTGAACCTCGTGTTCACCCTGCCAGGCGTCGTTGACCCTGGCGCTTTGGCTGGCGGCAACGTGCAAGGGACGGAATTCTCGGTCAACGGATTGCGCCCGCGCGCTAACAATCAGTTGATTGACGGTCTGGAGAACAACGACAACTCGATCACGGGTCAGTCGTATCAACCAACCGTCCGCGACGGTTATTCCGAAGTGACCATTCTCGGCAGCAACTTCTCCGCCGAATACGGACGTGCTGGCGGCGCGGTCGTCAACGTCATCAGCAAATCCGGCACAAACGAGTTTCATGGCTCGGTTTATAACATCAACCAGAATTCAGCCCTCGCGTCGCTAACGCCGGGCCAGATCGCAGTCGAAGGCCTGACTGAAACTCCAAAGTTTAATCAGAACACTTTCGGCTTTTCGGTGGGTGGGCCAATCAAAGCGAATAAGCTGTTTTTCTTCGGCACCTTCCAAAGGGATCTTTTCCGTGCGGGTGGTGTGTCGAGCACGGCCATCGTGCCCACGGCGGCAGGCGCGGCCATGTTGCGCGCGCTGGTGCCGGTGGGACAAAACCCGGCCTTGGACCAGTATCTGGCGATCGTCAACACGTTCGTCGCGCCGGCTGCTGACAGAAACATTGGTATCGAAGCTGCTGGCACGCCCAACCGCACTTTGATTCCTTTCGGCGTAGCGGCTCGCCAGAGTGCGCAGCCGGTCGACACGGACGACTACATCGCGCGTATTGACTGGACGCCGACTATGAAGGACAGTCTGTCGTTTCGCTATCTGCGCAACGATCAGATCTTCAACAACCAGTTTCCATCAACAGTGGCTGGTGGGCAGTTTCCTGGTTTCGAAGTGGATGTGCCGGGCGTCGCCGATAGTTTCTATGCGGCCTACACCAGGAACCTTTCGCCTTCAACTACTAACGAGTTTCGTTTTGGACGCAACGCGTTTGACGTGCTGTTTGCGCCACGCGATTCCGCGCTGTCCACTGCCGGACCGCAAATCACCATCAACACCGGCAGCATTTCGACGGTCGGCCTGAGTGCGGTCTTTCCGCAGGGACGTAATTTCAAAAATTACCAGTTTCAGGATACCGTCACCCACACGATCTC
>JANMVC010000266.1:0-2919 GCA_031392315.1 Pyrinomonadaceae bacterium
TGCGACGGCAGGTTTTGGGCCACTCCAGACACTGAAGGCGCAGGATGACGACGTGCGCGGCGCCTTTCTAACCACCCGCCCCAAGACTTCGGACAAGGGAAAAACCAGTTCGAAGAAGCCAAGCCGGCGCCGGCCAAAAGCCGTGACGCCGACTTCAGCGGCGACGAATGCCAGCGCGACCTCGGGACCAAAAGCCACGGCCACCGCTACTCCCAAGTCACCAGTTCAACGTATCGGTCTCGGCTTAACGCTTTTCATGCGGGATTCGAATGGCCTCTCGCTGCGCGTTGATCCGTCGCGCGAGTTTCGTAAAGGCGATCATGTGCGGGTCCTGCTTGAGACCAACGTTGATGGCTACCTTTATATTTTCAACACCACTGACGGCGGCGCGCCGCTGATGATTTATCCCGATGCAGAGTTAGACGAAGCAGGAAATTACATTCAATCGCATGTGCCGGTCGAAATCCCTTCGAGCCTCGCGGCGGAGGAGCGTCTGAAATGGTTCACTTTCGACGCCAACGCCGGCGTTGAGAAGCTCCATTTCGTCTTCACGCGCGAGCCGCTGGCGACGGTTCCCATCGAAGACGACTTAATTAGTTTTTGCCGCGCGAATTCCGGCAAATGTCCATGGACGCCGGGAGCCGAGGTGTGGGCCAGGATTCAACAGGAGGCGAGCGAGTCAGTTCAAATCGCGAAGCCCACCGGGCTGGGCAAGGCCCAAACAAGTGCGGAGCAACAGGCGGCGACTCGCGGCATCGGGCTTAACCGAGACGATGCGGAACCCTCGTTGATCATGTTATCGGCGTCAACCAGCAAAGACATGCTGGTGGCCACGCTGGAGTTGGTTCACAAGGTAGCAAGCCTGAATGCCGAGGATGGCGTTGCTCCTGATGTGGGCCAGGTTGAAGAGCTGCCGAAGCAGTAGCGCAAGGAGGTTTGGACAATGGACGCGACCGCAAAGCAGTTCATCGCTTTCGTTTTGAGTGCCAGCCTACTGCTCGGCTTTCCCGCCTTTGGCTTTTCCTCAAAATTTGAAGATCTCGCGCCGGCCGTTCCCCAGACGAGCCCGGCGGCGACTGCGTTAGCGGAAGGCAGACGCCTGCTCCGGCGCGGCAAAGGCGATCAAGCGCTGGGCCAACTGCAAACCGCCCTCAATCTTTACACCTCTGCGAATAACAAATCGGGTATAGCCGCCGCCCACAAGGAACTCGGCGATCTTTATTTACGCCAGGGCCAGGACAAGACGGCTTTGGACCACTACAGCCATGCCTATCAAGCCTTAACAGGTGTCCTAACAACGGAACAGCGCGAGGCCGCGGCCAGCAGTTCCGCCGCCCGCATGGTTGATTCAAAGGCCGGCACGGTAGCTGAAACTGCGGCGAGCGTTAAAGACACCGGCTTCAACGCCCAATTGCTGCTGGCGAAGATTGGCGAGACAAACTACCGGCTCGGACGTCTGGGCGACGCGGCCGCGGCATATTCGCGGATGAGTCCGAAGAAGCCGGAAAGCGCCGCCAAAAAAGCCGGCGGCATGTTTGGCAAGCTCGCGTCAGGAATCGCGATTGGCAGCGCCACTGACAGTGTCGCACTCGGCTCGGCAGCAGAAGCCATCGGCGGCGCGCTGGTAGTGAAGAAGGAACTCGATCAGTATCGCACGGCGATCGTTTACATGACTTACGAAGTGGGCATGGGCCGCATTGCGTTTTCCAACAACGATCTGCTGACCGCCCAAGCACATTTCAAAAACGCCTCCGAAGCAGGCAAGAGTGCGCTGCCGATGATCGCCAACCTTGGGCAGACGCGCCGCTTTCGCGCCGCCGCCCGCACCAGTCTGGCGGACGTCGTTTGGCGGCAGGGAAACTACAAAGAGGCCAGCAAACAATATGAGCAAGCCGCGAAAGGCGCCAAAGAAGATAAGCAGCTCGATCTGATGTGGCCGGCGCAGCGCGGACTGGGCCGGAGCCTGTGGTCGCAAGCGGCACAGGAGAAAGACGCCAAGAAGGCTGCCAAGATGCGCGAAACGGCTGTGGGCCACTATCGCGACGCAATCAATACGATTGAGACTTTGCGGGCCGGCAGTCTCCGCGCAGACGAAGCGCGGACCACTTTCCTCGCCACCACCAAAGATGTCTTCGACGAAACGGCCAGCGCTCTGGCAGAGATGGCGCTGCTGTCAGTCGCATCTCCCGGCGCCCAACTCGAAGGCCCGGGGCTTCAATTCGCAGCCGAGGCTTTTAAGGTCATCGAGCAATCGCGGGCGCGTTCATTGTTGGATCTCCTTACCGAAACCGGCGCCTCGATAACTGAGGGTATCCCAGCGGACCTGCTCAAGCGCAAACAAGACAATCTCGATCATCAGCAGCAGATCGCTGAAGATCTCATGGGGATTAGTTTGTCCGACGACGCCACGAAAAAGAAACCTTCAGAACTGGAAGGCGAACTCGAAAAACTGCAAACCGAGTTTGACGATATCGAAAACAAGATCAGGATTGCCAGCCCGCGCTACGCGAGTCTGACGGCGGGCCAGCCTATGTCGCTCGCCGATGTGCAGCAGCAGGTACTAGACGACCAGACAGTGTTGCTTGAATACAGCCTCGGCGCGGATGCTTCATATCTCTGGGCAGTGACCAAAGCCGGCGCGACGATTTACAAACTGCCGCCGCGAACTACGATCGAGAAACTCGCCACCGATCTCCGCGCACAACTAATTCCCACGAAACTTCAGCGGCGCATCGTCGGCATCGATGTGATGGCTGACACGCGCGGGTTGGGCGTGAGCGCCACGCCGTTTGCCGAAGACGCAGCCGGTTTTGTTGCCGCTTCGAGCGCGCTCTACAGAGCCGTGGTCGAGCCGGCCGCCTCGGTGATTGGCGAGAAGCGTCTGTTGGTGGTCGCTGACGGCGCGTTGAACTATGTGCC
>JANMVC010000392.1:0-6091 GCA_031392315.1 Pyrinomonadaceae bacterium
CGCGGGCCTGGCCGCTGGTTGAAAGTGCGCTCACGGAAACCATTGAGCATAGTGTTCGACGCGGGCTCCCCTCGGCCAGAATCCTGCCTTCCACTCTGGGCGAAAGACCAACTGTAAGAGGCGCCCTTAGCCTTGTGCTCGCGAGCAAGTTTGCCGCGGCGTTCGCCGCCTGATCAAAATCTAGCTTGCCGTTTAGCTTCTTGGGACCGAAATGGTCCATCCATATCCAAATCCATTCGGTAAAATATCTCCCAGTTTGTCAGGAAAAATGGTTGACAGGCGGCCGGAACTGTATTAAATACTTAGTTCGCTTAGACAACAAACTGTCGAATCGTTCATTTCTGCGGTTTCACACCGCATTACGTTCGCGGCCAGAGCAAACATTTGCGTTCTGGCCTGTACCTTCAACGCTAACACTTAAGAGTCGTATTTCTTGCCCGAGATCTCGGGCTGAGATGCGCATTTTCCCTTGATTGCCGACCGCTTGCGAGGACAGACCATGAGAAAACCACGAGTCATCCACACCGCTCTACTAGCGTTGATAGTTATCTTGATCACCGGCATTGCCGGTTTGGTGCAGAGCAACAAGGGCACCATCGTCGGCACCGTGACGGATCCCAACGACGAATTGGTGGTGAAGGCGCAAGTCAAAGTGACTAACGCGACGACTGGGGAAGTGCGTACCGCGGAGACGGGCGACGAGGGTACCTACACCATCACAAACTTAAGTCCGGGAAAATACAACGTATCGGCGGAGGCACCTGGATTTCAGACTGTCACAATTGAAGGCGTTGAAGTGGAGACGAACGCGCGCCTGCCACTCGACGTAAATTTTGGAGCGGTCACCGGTGGTGCAGGCTCTGTGACAGTCACGTCTGAAGCGGCTCCGCTGGTTGAGAGCGAAACGAGCGTTCGCGGCGATCTCATCACCGGTCGTCAGGTTACTGATCTTCCGATCCCGCAACGAAACTTCACTTTGTTGGCGGCGCTTTCGCCGGGCGTGACGCGACCAAACCTCGGGCTCCTGGGTGGTGGCGGCAACTTCGTAAACGGCGGCGGCGGTCAGAACAACACTGAGGCTACGCGCTTTCGCGAATCGGGCGGGTCGGTGCTGGTTATCAACGGTGCCCGCGCGACCAACAACAACTTTACGCTGGATGGCGTGGATAACAACGAATCGCAATTTGGCCAGATTGCAATCTATCCAAACCCAGACGCAATTGCTGAGTTTAAGATCGAGTCGAGCGTGCCTTCGGCTGAATCGGGACGCGCGGGCGGTGGAATTATCTCGGCTACATTCAAGTCAGGTGGCAATTCAATTCATGGAACAGTCGGGGAGATTTATCAAGGCCGCTTTTGGAGTGCCGCCGCCAGCAAGTTCGACGACGATGTAACCAATAAGGTTCCCAACACTGTAACGCACAACTACTATGGCACCGTGGGGGGGCCAATTTTTTTGCCCAAGCCCGGTGAAGGCGGTTCTTCGATTTACGACGGACGCAATCGCTCGTTCTTCTTCTTTTCTTTAAATGGACAGCGCAATACCACGCCAATTTTTGGCGGTACGGGCGATCCGAATGCTGTTCCCGTGCCCACCGCGAAGATGCGCGTAGGCGACTTCAGCGAGTTGTTGCGACCCGGCACGTCACAGGCTTATCGTCTGGCCAGCGGCGGCACCGTGAACGCGCCCATCGGTACAATTTTCGCTCCGAACGGCACCCCGATTCCGGGCAACGACCTGCGCAATTGTCCATCTTGCGGCGCCTTCTCCAATTTTGGCAGTAATTACATTAACGCCTTCCCGCTGCCAAACCTGACCGGAATCGGACGCAACTATGCGACGAATCGCAAGGAGCATGCGATTGTCGACAGCTACGACCTCCGCATCGATCATCGCATCCACAAGAACAACAATTTCTTTGCTCGCTACAGCAAGTCGACGACCGCACGCTCGCGCGACAATTTCTTTCCGGTGGGCAGCGCGCCAAACGGTAACGACCTTCCGGCTGGACCTTCGGCGGGCGATGAGTTTGGCAACTCGAAAGGTTTCACGATGGGCAACACGCACATCTTCTCGCCCAACGTCGTTAATGATGCGCGGTTCGGTGTGACTCGTGTTCAGATTGGCATCTTCAATACAGGCGTCAATGGCACCGGCGGTTTCAGCCCGAATGTCTCGGCCGCTCTCGGCGGACGGAATATCAACCTCGGTCCGAATAGCAGCGGCATCGTGTTGGTCGGTATTGTTGATGAATTGGGAGGCGCAGATCGCGCAACGGAATTTACTGGAGACGGCGGCCCCTTCTATTTCCTCTCAAACAATTTTAATTTTGCCGATGCGGTGACGGTGGTGAAGGGAAATTCGTCTTATAAGTTTGGCGGAGATTTACGCGTTCGTCAGAACAGCAATTACGATGGCGGTCGCAACAATGGCACCAAGGGTCACTTCCAATACGGAACGACCAGCAGTGGTTTTGTTTCCGGCAACTATAACGGCATTGGCCCCAACGACTCGGGCTCATCGCTGGCCAATTTCCTGCTCGGCTACCAGCCTGGCTTCGTTGGTCGCGGCGACCCAGGTGGCCCTTACTTCCAGTCGAGCAAAGAGATCGCCTTCTTTGTTCAGGACGACTGGAAAGTGAATCCAGATCTGACGCTGAATCTGGGATTGCGCTACGACGTTTTTACCGCGCCGACTGAACGCTTTGACCGGCAGGGCAATTTTGTTCCGGCCACGAAGACGATTCAGATGGCTGGCGAGAATGCGCCTGGTGGTCGCGACCTCGTAAATACTGACAAGAACAATTTCGGACCGCGCGTGGGTTTTGCCTGGAGTGGTCTCAAGTCTGACAAGACGCTGGTGATTCGCGGCGGGTACGGTCTGCTCTACACCACGGACATCAGCGCCTCGCAGCCGCTGACGGCGAATCCAGGAACTGGCGCTGGCAGCTATGGCTGTACGCCGATTACCAACCCCGGTGCTTGTCCGGCTGCTTTCCGGACTCGCTATCCCTTTGATAACGGAGTTCCCACTGCTCCTTTCACCGTCGCAGCTGCCGGCACTAGTTTTGCCGCGCCAACGACGGGCGGTCTAATTCTTTTCAACGATCCCAACCGCATAGACGAGGCCTATCATCAGTTCAACCTGACCGCGCAATATGAGTTCCGAGCAGGTTGGCTGGCCGAGCTTGCTTATGTTGGTTCGCGGGGTAGGAACTTGCTGGTATTGCAGAATATCGGCACAGGTAACGACGAAGGCGGGCCGGGCTCGCGCGAAGTCACGGGCATTGGCGCGGTGACCGCCACCAGGTATCGAGGCAGCTCTAGTTACAACTCGATGCAAAGCAAACTCGAAAAGCGCTTTTCCAAGGGCTTGTCGATCCTTGCTTCCTATACCTGGGCCCACGCAATCGACGACTCGCCCGGAGGCATTTGTTCCGGCGGCGCCAGCGCGCGAGATTGCGGGCCCGATGATCCAACCAGACCGCAGCTCGATCGCGGCAGCTCCGACACCGACGTGAGACATCGTTTCACGTTCTCGAATGTTTACGATTTGCCAATTGGCCGCAATCGGCGTTTCGGCAGCGGGATGGCGAAGGCCGCTGATTTTCTGATCGGAGGCTTCCAGCTCAATAATATTGTTACGCTGCAGAGCGGTCCGGTATTTAACGTGACTTGCAACGGCGGCCGCGCCGACCTGATCGGTAATCCAACGCCAACGGCTGCGCAACAGTCGCAGGGACTGGAACTCAATCGTGCTGCCTTCCGTTGCGCCACGACCCCGGTCTTTGCTAGTGACCCCGGCGGCCCACACATTGGTTCGCTGGGCCGAAATGTCTTCCGCGGCAGGAAGCAGTTTTATTGGGACGCCTCGCTCTTCAAAAACTTCCCGATCAGTGCGATCAGCGAAGCTTTCAACGTGCAGTTTCGGTTCTCCGCTTATAACGTCCTGAACCGAGTGAATCGTTCATCTCCGAACGGCAACATCAATGACGGCGACTTTGGGCGAGATACCAGCGAGCAGCGACGGCGCCAGATGGAGTTTTCGCTGAAACTGATCTTCTAACCAAAGTTGGGGTTATGACGAAGGAATCGAGTGGCGGGTGAAGTTTTGCTATCCGCCACTCGATTACTTTGGACGGTGCCGTCGCCGCAGGTTTCCGAGAATCCCAACGCTCCGAATAGAGAAATTACAGCTATGAAGCGTCTGACGAAGTTCAGCAGCTCAATCCTATCGAAAATTGTCTTTGCGCTTTGCGTCGCGATGGTTTGTGCCCCCGGTTTCGGCCCCGCGGTTGGGGGGATTCTTGCCCAAAGTATTGGCGGCCCGCAGCACGATCCCACCATTCTTGGTGTCAAGATTGGCATGGACATTCCCACGGCGCTGCAAACCATCTTCGAGAATTCAGGCCGCAAGCCAGGGCAAGAAAAGCCCGACGCTAAGCGAACCGAAGGCAAGGACAACAAGGACATTCGGGTGCTCTACAAAGGCCTGCATGACGGCGAGGTGCAAATTGTCTTCGGCGCCAACCAGCGTGTGAAGGAAATCCTGCTGGTCTACGCCGGACCAATTCCGGTTGAGTCTCTGCGCCTGCCTTCTTCGAGCGGCATTGGCGAGGCGATGGGCGGACAGCGCTTCGATGATCGTTACACGATTGGATTCACGTCTACTAACAAGCTCGAACAGTTTTGGTGGCGTGACGAAATGGGGTCTGGTGGGTATCGTATTCGCGTGGGTTTCATCTCTGGCAAACGCGGCGGAACGCAGGGCGTCACTACCGTCATGCGGAAAATTGTCAGCGTCACTCCCGGCGACGAAGAGAAGTTTCTGAAGGCCGCTTCATGAGTTGCCGGCGCGCCCGCTACCGCAGACGGTTCTGACTTAGGTTTTGATTAAGCGATGCGTTTCCTAACAGCAAGAATGCGGCGCAGTTGGTTGGGGCCCTTAGGGTTATTCGCGTTGGCGACGGTCGCAATATTTTTGTCGGCGCCGCTCGTGGGCGCACAGCCGTCGCGTTCAGCGAAAACGAAACCCAAGCCCGTCATACCTGTCCACAATCAAACAGTTGAACTTGCCGAAGCAGCCAATCTGTTTCAAACCGGCAGGCTTGAAGAAGCTGAGGCGGCTGTACGCAAAGTGATCGCTATCGACTCGCGCAACGCGGAGGCTCACAGCCTGCTAGGCGCCGTCCTCGATCAACGCGGATTGGCGACGGAAGCTGAACGGGAATACCAGGCGGCGCTACTTCTGAAACCAAATTCCGTAACTGCCCTGGCCAATCTTGGCGTGCTATTGGCCCGCACAAATCGGACAGCAGATGCCATTCAGAGATTCCAATCGGTGTTGCGACTCGATCCGCAGCACGCAACGGCTGTTTACAATTTGGGTGCGCTTTACGCAGCCCGCGGCGAATACAAACTTGCGATTCCGCTTTTAGAGAAAGCCGCCGGGATCGTCCCAGGCAAGAACGGTGCTCACCAATCGAGTGATGCCGCGCTGCGTCTGACGCTGCTCAACGCTTATGTTCATGCCGATCGGCGGCAGGATGCGTTGGAGTTATCGCGCAGCGTCGAGCAGTCGGCCGGCAGCGATCCCCGGACGATGTTCACCCTGGCGCTGAGTTTGGCGGAAGCACGGGAGTACGCGGAAGCAGTCAGGCTCTTTAAGCGCACGAATGATTTGCGCCCGCAAACCTATGAGGTGCTCTACAATCTCGGCCTCGCCCTCTACAACCTCGATCAGTTTGACGAAGCGATTCAGACGTTGGCGTCGGCTTCGGCAATCGCACCGACCAGGGCGGATCCACATTATCGCTTGGGTCTGATCGCCTCGGCTCAGGGAGATACGAAAGCCGCCTTGATTCATTGGACCAAAGCGCTTGAATTGCAGCCAGCACGCCCCTCGGCATCCTGCGCGAGAGCGAGACGAGTGCCCGCGTGCGGCGCCTCGATGGCCGGTGTGCGCGAGCCATGACGCGGGCGACCGACTAGGCGGAGCTCGGGGCGCTGGGTGGAGGCCGGCCGCGTTTGCGAGGCACGTTCCGGGCGTGGCGCATCCTCGCTTGGTCCGGCATCGGGCTCGCTCGGCTGG
>JANMVC010000411.1:0-8319 GCA_031392315.1 Pyrinomonadaceae bacterium
CATTTTAATTTGCTAACAACAGATTTCTGGTGACAGATTTCTGGTGACAGATTTCTGGTGACAAGTTGCGGATTTGAAATGCGGACTGGAACAGCCCCGCTGCTATCAAAGTCGTGGAACTGCGAATATTGTGGCCAACAACCGCGCAGTGTTTAATATCGGCGGAAACAAGTACCGGCGGGCGACGTTGGTGGCGGCGTGGGAAGAAAAGCACTGGCCCATTGATTCACCGGATCCGGTCGAGGCTATTCTGTTTGCGATGGAGCAGCGGGGACTGTCTCGGCGAGACCTGGAGCCATTCATCGGGAGCAGGGCGCGAGTCGCAGAAGTACTCAATCACAAGCGTCCGCTTACACTGCCGATGATTCGCCGCCTACACGACGGGTTGGGAATTCCCGCCGAAGCGCTGATCGGCGAAAGCGTCGCCGCCTGAAATCACCTCGAAAGTTCCACCGGGTTCTTAACCCGCGCAGCGGATTGCCGCGCCAGACAGTTAGCAATTGGGTTCCTAAAAGATTTATATTTCGATGTTTTAACCCTTGACGTGATACGCACGAGGAGTAGAATGCGCGCAACCGGGCGAGTACTGAATGCACTCGCCAAGCGCTGGCTAGGGTGAGGATAGCTGGCGCGCCTCACAGTCCTCAAAGATTGTGAGAAGAGGGCGCTGATGGGTGGGACGTCGGCGTCCTTTTTCTTTTCCAGGAACACTGCACACCGTTGATGCGACTAAGGCGCGGCTTCAAACACTAAACACTATATCGTCGGCGGTGTTTTCTTTGCGGTCGGCGCCGAGTGAGCGCAGCGTGAAGTGGTCGCGATCGCCCGCGTACTTGTAAGGCTGGCTCCAGGGATCGACGCGGATCACTCGAGGCAGATAGCGTGGGCTGAGATGGTCTATAACTACGGCCTGACTGTCGGACACCACATAAGCGCCGCGGTCTTTGCGAAACGCTTCCAGAGCTTTGCCAATCAACGCCAACTCCGCAACGGCGCGGACGCGTTTCATTTCATCGACGGCGGTGATTACGGCGGCGAGGTTGGCCCATTTGTTTTTTCCAGTGCGCAGCTCCGTCACCTGCCACCCCTTGCTCCCATTGACCAATCGAGCGTCAACGCGTACCCAGGCCACCACCACGGCTGAGGGCTGATCGCCGAGCGGAATTTCCAGAGGCGAAACTTCCTGTATTCGAATTGCATCTGAAGGGACTTCCACGCCCAGCAGATCGCCCAGCAGACAACGTGCGCGCTTCACGCTGGGTTGGATGGCGGATGAACTTTTGAACGGCGGATCTGGCGCGGTGCATGGGCTCGCCGATGTATTGAAAGCAGGTGCATTGAGCGCGCGGGCGATGAAGTCAAGGTCTTCCCAGACGTCAGGCCGGGTGCGAATTTCGGTGACGCGCCAGTTTGCCTGTTTGTCCTTTTGAAGTTTGACGACGGTGCGGAGTTCGGCCGCTGCTTCTGCCGTGCCGGCCGTGGTGGCCGTCACCGATTTCACCCGCACCGCTCCGTTAGTTAACTCAAAACCGGCCATGCGTGTTAGCGGCTTGCGAACTTGATTTGGTTTTAGATCGGCTCTGGCTTCAGCGGCGGCAAAGACGAGTAGACCGACGAGCGAGCATCGGAAAAGACTCGGGAGAATGTTGCGTCGCCTTCCTGGCGAGCGCGCAGATCGAGGGAAACTAGACGAATTAGTTAGCGGCGAAGAAGGTAGCAGCATCATGGCGAGACGGATGTTCACGCCAAACTCTAGCCGGCGGCGCGGCCGATGAGCATCTGCAACATCGTGTGCAGTTGCGCAGTTGTGAAAGGCTTCGGCAGAAATACGACGGCGCCGGCGGCGAAACTGTCTGACGACAACTTCGGATCCTGTTCCGCCGTCATCATCATTACTGGAATCTTCATATGGCGCTTTTCCGTTTTCATGTAACGGACGAGCTCGGGTCCCGAAATATGCGGCATCACCACGTCGAATATTGCCGCAGTAAAGCTCTGGTCGCTCTGCAGAATCTTGTATGCTTCCCTGCCATCGCGGGCCGTGACCACGCCAAAGTTCTCTTTCTCGAGAATGGCCGCGACCAGACGCAAAATTGCCGGGTCGTCGTCTGCTACCAAAATGCGACGCTTGTCGCTCTTCTCGTTTGCTGGGATGGTTTGGTTATTCACGATGAGGTTCTACACTTCCGCCTTTAGGATTAGTTTACACTTCTACCGTATGACTGCTTTCGCCGGCGCTTGTTGATAACTCCGCGGCAAGTTTGATTGCCGCCAGCATACTGGAATGCTCCGCGATTCCCTTGCCGGCAATGTCAAAGGCCGTCCCGTGATCCACTGACGTGCGGATAAACGGCAGTCCCAGAGTAACATTCACCGCCTCGCCAAAGGAAAGACATTTTACCGGAATCATCGCCTGATCGTGGTAGCAGGCAATCACCGCATCAAACTCGCCGCGCGAGGCACGCAGGAAAACCGTATCGGCCGAAAACGGTCCCTGGACGTTTACGTCATCTACACCGTGGCACGAGGCAATCGCCGGCGCAATCTCCGACGCTTCTTCCATCCCAAACAAACCACCTTCGGCGCCATGCGGATTTAAGGCAGCGACGGCCAGGCGTGGATGGGGAATTCCCCAACGCTTCAGTTCACGGTTGGTCAGATTGATCGTGCGAATGATTCGATCGCGTTCCACCAGTCTGATCGCTTCCGCCAGGGGTACGTGGGTGGAGATCAAAACGATCCGCAGGTTCGCGGCCACAAAGGCCATCGCATATTCTTCGCTGCGCGTGAGGTGAGCGAGAAACTCTGTATGGCCGGGAAAACTGTAGCCGCCAAGGAAAAATGATCGCTTATTAATAGGAGCAGTGGCAATCGCGTCGACACTTCCCGCCGCACATAGTTCAACTGCCGCTTCGATGTAGCCGCCGGCAGCTTTTCCGGCCGCGCCGGATTCAACGCCAGACTCAACAAAACCGCCAATGTTGTCGAGATGGAAGATAATCGGTTCCGAGAGATCGTCCGGGATAGACTCTCCCTGGCGAATGATCTCGTAACCCGATTGCAAATCCAGCGTGCGGGCCGTGTGCGCCAATAGTTGAGCGTCTCCGATAATTACCGGAATGCAAACCCGCCGCACCTCTGCTTCGGCAACCGCTTTCAAAACCACTTCCGGGCCGATGCCCGCCGGATCGCCCATGGTGATGGCTATGCGCGGCAGAGACCTGCGGTGCCGAGGGCTGGAAACCGTTGAGCTATTGGCAAACTCCCTCATCTTTTGACAGGAGGCGCGACTCGAACCGCTTGGAACTCAAGGAAAACCGCGAAGCCGGTTAGCTATTATTCTCCGGCTCCCTCGACGCGGTCCTCGGCTTTGAACATGTATTTGATGTTTCGTTTGAGGAGCAAGAGGTTGGGAGCTTCCGTGCGATTGACCTTTAATGCGCCACGATCATACCACTCGATCGTCCCCTCAATCTCTTCGCCATCCTGCAACACGATAACCATGGGCGTGTGCGAATCAATCTGCTTCTTGTAGTAGAAGAGTTCGGCGTTGGTTTCCATCGGTGGCGGCTGACGTTTCCGCACCTGTTGAGCCGGTCGCTGCTGAGGTCGATGGCTCGCTTCTCGTCCTCCATCGCCGCGGCCGCCATCTCCACCGGATCCGCGATGGGAACCGCCGTTGGATCGCTCCCTGGGCTGTGGCACTATTCGCTGCTCTTTGTCCTTAACCTGAGCGAGCGTCGGTCTGATCAATTTACGATTACTCACTTATGCTACCTCCACAAAATTAAGACGGGTCAATTTGATCGCGCGACGCACACATGGCGGGTGATGAGCTGCCGCGGATTTAACTACTCGCAGGCTGCGGCCATTCAAGGATGGGGACGAAGCGTTAACCCGTAATGGAAAACCTGCAAGGAATGGGTGCATGCTACACAACCAACACTCAAAAAGCAAAGGGGAAAACCAACGCTGCCAGTCCTGGTCGCAGCCGTACCTAGCCAGAAATTCGGCAACGGCCAGACAAATGAAAAGGAAGGCAAACTACCTGGCCTTCCTTTTCACTTAACCTGAATGTGAATTAGCTAGTCCGCTTTTTTCCGGATAAAGGTCGGCACGTCGAGATCATCCGGACGGGAATGCATCATCGGCCGCAGTGGATCTTCAGCCGGCCGGGGGGCATAGCGAGGCTGGTTCGCCGGTAAAGTGGAAACGGCGGCGGCGGAAGCGGCTGCCAGTGCTTCCTGGCCGAAGCCGGTCGCAATGACGGTGATCTTCATTTCGTCGCGCAAGTTTTCATCAATAACGGCGCCGAAAATAATGTTGGCATCTTCGTCAGCGGCCTCGCGAATAATCGTCGAAGCTTCGTTCACTTCGTAAAGCGTCAGATCGGGTCCACCGGTAATGTTGATTAGCACGCCCTTGGCGCCCTGAATTGTAGCTTCCTCAAGCAGCGGCGAGGAGATGGCCTGTTGGGTCGCCTCCGCCGCGCGGTTTTCCCCTCGCGCCCGGCCCGCACCCATCAGCGCCATGCCCATTCCTTCCATAATCGATTTGACGTCAGCGAAGTCCAAATTGATCAAACCGGGAACGGTAATGAGATCGCTAATTCCCTGGACGGCCTGTCGCAAAACGTCGTCGGCGACACCGAACGAGTCGGCTAGTGAAGATGTTTTTTCGACGGTGTGCAGCAGACGCTCGTTGGGAATCGTGATGACTGTGTCCACGCATTCGCGCAGTTCGCGTAATCCCTGCTCCGCCTGGTTCATTCGGCGGCGTCCTTCAAACTGGAATGGCTTGGTAACAACCGCCACGGTCAGCGCGCCCAATTCCGTTGCCAGTGAAGCAATAATTGGCGCTGCACCGGTGCCGGTGCCGCCACCGAGCCCGGTAGTAACAAACACCATGTCGGCGCCTTCCAAAACCTCGATGATTTTTTCAGTGTCTTCAAGCGCCGCTTCTTTACCGACGTTGGGATTGGCGCCGGCGCCGAGTCCCTTGGTCAGTTTGCTGCCCAGCTGAATCTTTATCGGAGCTTTCGACCGCTTCAACGCCTGGAGGTCCGTGTTGGCAACGAGGAATTCAATTCCCTCGATGCCGGCTTCGATCATGCGGTTTACCGCATTGCTACCGCCGCCACCAACACCGATCACCTTGATGCGGGCGCCGCTGAGAGGCGGGTCGTCATCAATAAAAATGTTAATGCCACCGAGTTGACGAGCGTCCTTTGCCATAGTCATATCCTCTCTTCCAAAACGGGAAGGCGTCCAGGGCCTCTTCCTTCTATGTTGGGTTGCTCGCTCCATCGGCGTCCATATATAGCGGACTATATCTTGTGCGATCGGGGCGAAAGCATACAACAACTTGTCAAAAAATACTACTGAAACGATTTCGAAACTTTGAAACAAAATGCGTGAGCTTTCCGGTTGACCCGCGACGGCTCATCGCCGTGCGTTGCTCGCTAGCCTGAGCACGACTGGCAACCAGCGCCAGGCCAGTGGCTGCGGCCCATGCCGGACTCTGCACATCCTCGACTAATCCGCCAAACCGATCCCTTTCCGGAAAGCCCAAACGAACCGGGGCATCAAACACCTGCTCCGCAATTTCCGTCATGCCACTCAACAATGCGCCACCGCCCGTCAATACCACGCCGCTTGACAGTTGTCTTTCCCAACCCGCGTCTTTGATTTCGTCAGCAACGTGCATCAACACTTCTTCCGCTCGCGGCTGTAAAATGTCGCAAAGGATCTGTCGAGACAGTTGTCGTGGCGCTCGGCCGCCAACCGATGGCACGTCTACTAGTTCGCCACGCTCCATTTCCGATAGCGAAGTGCTGCAAGCGGAGCCCACAGTCCTCTTGATCTTCTCGGCGTCCGGAATTGGCGTGCGCAATCCGAAGGCAATGTCGTTGGTGAAATGGGAACCGCCGAGCGGAAAAACTGCGGTGTGCTGGACAGCGCCGCGCTGGTAGATGACCAATCCGGTCGTTTCAGCGCCAATATCCACCAGTGCCGCGCCAAATTCCCGATCATCCTCGGTTAACGAAGCCTCGGCCGCGGCGAGTTGCTCCAGCACCATGTCCGCAACCATCAAACCAGCGCGATTGACGGCGTTGATGGCGTTCTGCCGGGCCGTGACCGGGCTGGTGATGATGTGGACTTTTACGGCGAGCCGAGCGCCAATCATTCCCACCGGATCGTTAATTCCGTCCTGATCGTCAACGATAAACTCCTGCGGTAGCCGATCAACTATTTCACGTCCCGCAGGCAGTTGAATCGCGCACGCGGAGTCGATAGCTCGCCGAACATCTTCGGCAGTAATCTCGCGGTCACGTCCCGAAACAGCCACGATTGCCTGTCCATTGAAACCGAGGATATGCGACCCGGCCAGATTGATCGTTACCTCCTCAGCCTGGATCCCGCTCATTCGTTCGGCTTCTTCAACCGCTTTCTTGATCGCGTCGACAGCTGCCTCGGGATTGACGATCACACCCTTTCGCAGCCCACGCGCCTCGGCCTCGCCGATGCCCACGATTTCGAGCAACCCGCTTTCGCCCGGTTCACACGCGATACACGTCACCCTGCTCGTCCCAATATCGAGACCGATTGTGTGTTGCGTGCGCTTGGCCATTTAGCAATGCTCCTTAAGAGAACCGAAATCTGAACTTTCCAACCGTTAATTGCGGCGGGCCACCTTCTGCGTTTTCACTTCCGGCTTCTTCGCCGCTCTGCGCTGCTTGTCATCACGTTCTTTTTTCGCCTTACTACTCGCCGCCGTCGCCACGGCAGCAGCGGCGCTGTTGCGACGAAGGGCGCTCGCCGTTGACGCTGCCTCAGGTTTCTTCTCAGCCGCGGGCTTGGTCGCCGGTTGAACTGTCGCCGACTCCGAAGCCGGCGGCGGTTCGCCGCTATTGGTCGTGGTCGCCTGAGCGCCGGTTACCAAACCTACGATGGCCCTCCGGCCCTGGCTCAAATCAATATAGCTAATCTTGTCGCCGTGGGGTGTTTGCCTTTGGGCATCGAGGACCTCCAGGGCCTTCTTCAACCGGCTACTCTGCTCCTGCGACCCGAGTCGGACTTCGATCTGGGAATTGTCTCCGGCCAGTTGAGCCCGAATGTCATGGATATCGATCAGGTTGACTTCGCTCACGCGCTCTGACAATCCGGCGGCGTCCCAGTCGTGTTGCAGCTCCAGAAACTTTTGCACGCGTTCGCGATTCTCGCCACGCATAGCGGCGCCGTCTTCTTCATTCAGCCCTCGCAGAAAAAACGACGGAATCTGATCGGTCGGCAACATCTCGCCGAGGAGCACCGCGTCTTCGTCAACCCAACGGAAGCGGCCTGACCCAGTCCGCACCACGGCTCGCGGCACTCGTTCGGAAATGCGCACGCGAATTCCATCCGGCAACACTCGCGAAACCACCACGCTGCGCACCCACGGCAGCCGCTCGAGTCGCCCACTCACCGCCGCCAGGTCAGCTTTCCAAACGCCAGTCTTCTCCACGTCACGCCGAACTAAAGCCTGCACTTCGCTCGCCGAGACTCTCGACGTGCCTTGCACCTCAACATTGCGCACCTTAAAAAAACTTGCCGAGGCGGCAGCGCGATAACCGGCAAACACCAACAGTCCTGCGACGGCAGCCAACGCGAGCTTCATGAAAGATGGCAGGTAACCAACCAACCCGCGCAGTCGAGCGGCTATTCCTTCGCCATCGCTGTCGCGATCGCGTCGCAAAGGCCGCTGGGCCACTGTCCCGGATTTGCGCGCACCTGCGCCGCCGCTGCGATTGCCCACTCTATGTGCAATTACTTGTTCTCTCACGTCGGCTCCTTTTCAGTTGAATCGCTGTCTGGCTTTCCATCGGCAGCGTTAACAGTTCTGGTGTTCGAATCGTGCGCACGCCAAAGTTCTACTTCATACTCCAACTCAATCCCCTGCTCGCGCTTGACGCGTTCGCGAATTTCTTCGGCCAGCGCCAACGCGTCCTCGGCCCGGGCATCCGCGCCTTCGGTCACGATGAAATTGGCATGAACTGGAGACACCACCGCGCTGCCGCGCCGCGCGCCCTTCATCCCCATGTCGTCGATCATCTTTCCGGTGCCCACCATTCCGGCTGGCGGATTTTTAAAGAAACACCCGGCGGAACGCGAGCCGTGCGGCTGCGTTGCCATCCTTCGCGACTTCGCATCTTCCATCCGCGCCCGAATTTTTTCCGCGTCGTCGGGAGCCAAACGCAGCGTAGCGCCCAGCAACAATTCGCCTTCGGCAAACGACGTGTGACGATAATTCCACTGGATGTCAGCGCCCGGCATTGCCACC
>JANMVC010000420.1:0-1654 GCA_031392315.1 Pyrinomonadaceae bacterium
TTCTACGAAGCCCCTGGCGCGTGGCTTCCATCATGCCGAGCTCCCAGACGCTCATCCGCAAAGTCTGTCCGCGCCCGCTGCCGATGCGCGATGTACTGGGCCTCAACGTGGCTTGGCAGAAGCGAAGATTTAGCGTCAAGCCGGGACTGACGTGTTTGTGGCAGGTTTCGGGCCGCAGCAATCTTTCCTTTGAAGAGTGGATGCAACTCGATCTCGAATACATCGATCGGTGGTCGTTGGCGCTTGATTGCAAGATTCTGCTGCGCACGATTCCCGCGATCCTGTCCGCCGAAGGCGCCACCTAAACGGCGCCCTCAATTCACTGACCACAATGATCGCACGCAACATAAGATTGATCTTCAGCGCCAACGCGCTGATTCTGCTTTGTGGAGAGATCACCAGCCTGCTCAGCGCCTGGGCGCTGGGACCTGCGGGCCGTGGCGATTTGCTGGTGGTGATGCTGTGGCCGCCGGTGTGCGCGCTGCTCGTGACCTTCGGACTCACTCAGGCCCATCGCTATTGGGTGGCTAAAGATCCGACGACGGTCTCGTTGCTTTTTTCAAACTCAATCCTGTTCACCGTTTTCGTTGGTTTTGGAACTCTGGCGCTCGCGGAGTTGGTAATTCCGCATCTCGTCGGAAACCGAAGTCCCGAGACGATGCGTCTGGTGCGTCTCTACCTGCTAAATATTCCCGCTGCTTTGCTGCAATTCCTGATGATCGGACTGCTCGAGGGTGGTCGTCGCTTTGGATGGGCCGGCGCTTCTCGGCTGGTCACTTTTGTGGTGCAGGCAGCGGCTTATCTGGCGCTGTGGCTGTTCGGTAATCTGACTGTCGAAACCGCCGCTTTTTCCGCAATGGCCGGACAATTTTGTGCGATGTTCCTGGCGGTTTACGCAGTTTGCCGCGAACTAAAGCCGCGCTGGCAACCAGGTTGGACGAAATGGCGGGATGCACTTAATTACGGAATGCGAGGGTACCCCGGCACAGTCGCCGACTTTGCGACCCTACGCATGGATCAGTTACTCCTTGGCGGTCTGGCTTCGAGCACGGCGATCGGTCTCTACTTCGTGGCTGTCCGACTCTCTGAGATTACGGCCATCCTTGCCGGCTCAGTTTCTGAAGCGCTAATGCCGGAAGTGGCGGCGACGAAGAACAAAGAGCGCGCGGACGACCTTTTGGCTCGCAGCCTGCGGCTGACAGTTTATACACATCTGGCTGTCCTGCTTCCGCTTTGGTTGGCCGCGCCACATATCCTGCACTTCGTTTACGGCGAAAGCTTTTTGGCTGCAGGCGGAACGCTGCGCGTGTTGTTACTGGCCTCGGTGGTCCTAACCGCGGGCGGCATCTCCATCAGTGGCCTGAACGGCTTTGGACATCCGGGACTTTCAACCATTGCCCGCGTGTCGTCGGCGCTGGTTACGGTGGTGGCGTTGCTGACGCTCTTGCCAAGGTACGGAATCGTGGGCGCAGCCATCGCCTCGCTGTTGGGTTACAGCGTGATGATGCTGGTAGCGTTTTTCTGGTTAGTTCAGAAACGTGAACGGAGTTGCTGGAGTTACCTGCGGCCACGTTTCAGCGATCTGCCGGTGAATCAACTTCGATCGTTGCTGCGCATGCCGCTGCCGGCCGCGCAACGCCTGGATGCCTGAGTT
>JANMVC010000434.1:0-4648 GCA_031392315.1 Pyrinomonadaceae bacterium
AACGAAGCCCTATCGCCAGCTTTTGAAACCCCCACCGACGAGCCCAAATTCGCCGGCTTCACAAAACAGGGAAAGCCGATCTCGCGTTGGACAGTTCGAGTAACACTTGAGCGCTCGCGCTGCCAGGCGGAACGCAGGAACCATGTGTAGCGACACATCGGCAATCCGGCCACCTGAAACAGGTGCTTCATCGCGACCTTGTCCATCCCGCAAGCTGAGGCAAGGACGCCGCAGCCGACGTAAGGAATTCCGGCCATCTCAAGTAATCCTTGAACTGTTCCGTCTTCGCCGAAGGGTCCGTGGAGAACTGGAAAGACGACATCGAGCGGGCGGGATACTGACGAGCCTGCCTCATTTGGCAGGGACATAAGGCCCTGATGCGACGGGTCGCCGAGGATGGCGACTTCAGTAGCAGTCTCAGCACGCAGGAGCGAGGAAATCAATTTCTGACTTGATTCCGGCAGGAGGCGGGCGGCGTCAGGGGGCGACAGCCACTTCCCATCCTGGCTAATGGCAATCGGCAGAACGTCATACTTCTTCCGATCGATTGCTTCGATCAACGATCCCGCAGACCGAACCGAAACTTCGTGCTCGCTGGAGCGCCCGCCAAAAATGACGCCGACGCGTAGCTTTTTCGCCAATTGAGTTACCCCGATTAATTAAAGAATTGTTTTGCCAAGCCCTGACAGGATTAACTCAACCCCGAGTTCGGCCGTCTTGTTATTTATGTCCAGCGCCGTGTTGATTTCCACGACTTCAAGTGAGCGCATGCCACCGGCTTCCGCAATTTTTTCCATCGCCAGATGTGCTTCGCGATACGTCAAGCCACCGCGCACTAGTGTGCCTGAACCGGGAGCGTCGCCAGGATCGAGCGCATCAACGTCGAATGTAACCGCATAGCCGCCGCTGGCTCGCGACGCGAGTTCAATTGCCTCGTCCATGCAAGCGCTCATGCCACGCTCGTCAATCTCGCGCATGGTGATAAAACGAATGCCCATTTTGCGAACCAATTCACGCTCAGTGCGATCGATGTCTCGCGCGCCGACGTGAACGCAATAGTGTGGATCGAGCTTGGGAGTAAACCCAGCGACGCTCTGAAGTTCCGAAGCGCCGTGGCCCAAAAGCACCGCGAGCGGCATCCCGTGGATGTTGCCGGAGGGCGACGTTTCCGGAGTGTTCATATCGGCGTGAGCGTCGAACCAAATCAAGCCCGGCGTCTCATTTCGTTTGCGGCAGTAGGAAGCGAAGCCGGCAATCGAGCCGATGGCAATCGAGTGGTCGCCGCCGAGCACCAGCGGCAGTTCACCCGTCTCCAGGATGTCCTCGACTCTTCGTGCGAGTTCTTCACACGCCGCGGTAATCTCCTTGAGATACTTAAGCTTGTCCCCAGGTTCAGGTATCGCTTGAGACCGCTCGAGGTGCAAATCACCGAGGTCACGCACTTGATATCCGAGTTGGGCGATTCGCTGATTGAGCCGCGCCACGCGCAATGCTGCCGGTCCCATATCAACGCCGGCCATGCTCGCGCCGTAGCCCAGCGGCACGCCCAGAATTGCGACCGGCCTGGGGTTGTTCGCCCTGAGGATGTCGCTCTTCGGTTCAGTTTCTGCGACCGTAGAACTTGTCATAAAAACTTGAGCGCCTCTCAACCGCCGAGATTGATTTTGAAACCGCTGCCACCGCCGCCTTGCGACGGGAAGAAGGGCCGTAACAGTCCGGCGAGCGCTGCCAGGTTGCGCGTTTGGATCAACAGTTCGCCCGGTCCGGTGAATTCAGCGACAATGCCTTCGCCGCTCATCATGCTGCGGAAAAATCCCGCCGCAGCTTTGCGCAGCGTGTATTGAGTTGTGCCTTCCCAAGCGACCAGGTGACCGGTATCCACCACATAGCGCTCGCCTGGCCGCAAGGTTTTTCGATGAATTGCGCCAAACGATGAAACCAGCAACAGTCCGCGACCCTGCACGAGCATTACAAACAAACCCTCGCCGCCAAAAAACGATTTCGCGCCGCCCCACTTTGTATCAACAGTCAAACTCGCGTCGCCGGCCAGATAGGAACTCGACTGAACGTAGAACGACTGATTGTTAAGTTCGATCGCCGCGATATCCCCAGGCGCGCCCGGCGCAAACGTGACTTCGCCCGGACCACCACGCGCTGTAAACGTCGAGACAAACGCCGACTCGCCGCCGGCCGCACGCTTGATTGCGCCAAACACACCGCCCTTCATCTGCGACTGAAGTTCCATGTTTGCGGACATTGAAACCATCGCGCCCGCTTCGGCCTGAATAGACTGTTCGGCCTGGAGCTGGATCACCGCCAGCGAGAATGCGGGCTGATGCAAAACTTCGTATCGATAGCCAGTGCCCTGCCCGCGAGAATCTTCGTCGATGTTGATTCCGTGACCGGGAGAACTCGACTGCGGTGGCGCAGCGGGCGGCGGTGGAGGAGTCGGCGTTGCGGCTGGCTGACCAAGCCGATAGCCACACCCACCGCAAAAGACCGCATCCTGAAGTAAACCGGCACCGCATTTTGGACAGTTCATAGAGTTACCTCCGCAGATTTTTTACAAATAATTGCTACAGCTTGTTCTGGTGTCTCAGCAAAGTCTAACGCAGCGATGTCGTCGTCGCTCACCGCCAGATGCTTTTTCCATTCGCGCACAATCGGCGGCCAACAATCGCCCAGCAGGACCAGCGGACGTGGGCCAATGACGCGTGTTTGAATCTTATTCCAAACCAGCGACAACTCAGTAACCGTCCCCATGCCGCCGCGAATGGCAATGAACCCAATCGATCTGGTGATTAGCAACTGGAGTCGGTCGTAGAAGTGAGGTGTCGCCACTTTGTCCGTCAGAAAGCGGTTGGGTTCGGCCTTAAACTGATTCATCACGATGCCCAGCACACGTCCACCGCGCTCGTGCGCTCCGCGGCTCGCCGCTTCCATCACGCCCAGATAGCCGCCAGTGCAGATTGTAAATCCTTCGTCTGCGAGAAGCTGGCCGACGCGCCGGGCTTGCACATATTCGGCGTCTTCTTCACGACATTTCGCGCCGCCGAAAATCGTGACGATCCGCTCGCCCGAGGTTGTTTCCCCGCCTGCGCTCATGAAGAAACCTCTCCGCTCACCATGAGTGAGCCGGCCCTTCTATACTCGATGTAGTCCTCGCGGGTCTTGAACGAACCGCCCTGGTAGTCTTCGGCAATTGGCCTCGGGTCGTATAGACGCTCGGGTCTCACGTTACCAAAGCCGGCGCTGGTGAACATCGAACAATACTCCGTCTCACTCAGAAGCTGGACCGGAACCTTCAGTTGATCGACCCACTGATGCGAGGGCTCATTCTCTTTGTAGAGATCGAGGACTGTTACGAATCGCCCGCCCGATCGCAGTACCCGACGGATTTCTTTCAACGCTGCGGGAATGTCAGAGTAGTAATAGAGCGACTCCATCGAGAACGCATGGGTAAATTCTCCGTCATTGAAAGGTAGCTTTTCGGCGCTCGCCACCTGATACTCGACGTTTGGAAACGCTGCCGAACTTTCGCTCGCAATGCGGATCATCTCGTCGGAGACGTCAATCCCCACCACACGACCCTGGTCGGCCTTCCGGGCCATTAACCGCGCAGCCCAACCAGAACCGCAGCCGATGTCAATTACCTGCGCGGCCGAGCCAATGCCCATCAGTTCAATCGCCTGTTCGCCAACGGGACGGTGACCCTTTTCCATGCTCGGTCCACGTCCGGCCCTGGCCCAGTCGTTAAACTCCAGGCGCAGTCGCTCAGTTGGTTCAGATCCCAAAAATGATGCAGTCTCTTTAGTCATTCGTCTAAAAGTATCCGCAGATTCCGCCGATTACGCAGATTCAAAAATAGGCAATACACTGGAGGGATAAACGCAACGCTCCCTGCTCATGCTTAATCAGCGTAATCGGCGTAATCTGCGGATTGAATCTACGGTCGCAGCCGGTTCATCAAACGCGGGAACGGAATAGTCTCTCTGACGTGTTCGATGCCGCACATCCACGCGGTGCAGCGCTCGATGCCCATGCCGAAGCCCGCGTGGGGCACGCTGCCGTAACGTCGCAAATCCAGATACCACTCAAACGCCTCTTTCGGTAACTGGTGCAACGCAATTTGTTCTTCAAGAAACTGGAGCGAGGTCGCCCGTTCACCGCCGCCAATCACTTCGCCGTAACCCTCAGGCGCCAGCACGTCAACGCCCAACGCGAGTTCGTTTCGTTCCGGATCCCGCGCCATGTAGAAGGCCTTCACTTCCGCCGGGTAATGATGAACCATCAGCGGCTTGTCGAAGTTGCCGGAGAGATAGGTTTCGTCAGGCGCGCCGAAGTCTCCGCCCCACTCAAAGCGAGTTTCCATCGCCCCTTCATCGTGTCCCTTCTGCAGCAGCTTCACCGCGTCGTCGTAATGCATCCGTGGAAACGGTGGCACGATCGCCTCAAGTTTCGCTGTATCGCGTTCCAAAGTTTTCAGTTCTTCGGCACGGCTGTCGAGCACGCGCGCCGCGATGTAGGAAAGCATTCGCTCCGAGAGGGTCATTACATCGTCAAGCGTGGCGTAAGCCATCTCCGGCTCGACCATCCAAAACTCAGTCAGGTGACGCCGCGTTTTTGATTTCTCCGCACGAAAGGTGGG
>JANMVC010000448.1:0-3245 GCA_031392315.1 Pyrinomonadaceae bacterium
GTAGCCATGGCGCTGTACAGCGACGTGATCCGCGAGCGCTTCCGCCGGCCGCTCGTCCGCGGCGCGATCGAGCGTCCGGACGTGGCCCACGAGGACGTGAACCCGCTCTGCGGCGACCGCGTGCGCATCCAGGGCCGGCTCGCCGACGGCCTGCTGGCCGAGGCCCGCTGGACCGGCGACTGCTGCGCGATCTGCGCAAATAGGCTTCGCGTACGCGCGTATGAAACTCGACAGTCTCGGCGTCTAACCGATCGCCCGGCTGGTTGCCGTTTGCACGGCGCCGCGTTCGTGTGGCTGAGTCGGCGACGGAAAGGTCAAAGAGTAAAGTCAGATCCGGTTTCAATCCTTCGGTTGCCAAGTCGATAATTTCAGAGATTAACTCAGGCGAGAAACCCCGGCCCGCACCCTGATATGCGGCTGTGGCATCGGCGTAACGATCGGAAATTACGACGCGTCCTGCGGCGATTGCCGGACGCAGAACGCGGCGCACATGCTGCGCGCGATCGGCGGCAAACACCAAAAGCTCTGCCAGCGGATCCACTTCCTCGCGCGCGTCCAACAGCGCGGCGCGCAGGCGATTACCCACCGGCGTGCCACCCGGCTCGCGAGTCAAGACCACATCAAGACCATGCGACTGAAGAAAGCCTGCGAGCAGCCGTAGATGCGTGGACTTGCCACTGCCGTCGATGCCCTCGAAAGTTATGAAAGTGCCTGCCACTGATTTCCTGTAACTTAGGTTAACTTCAGATTCGTCCGCGAGAGTTTAAACGAATGTGATGGTTGGGGCGAGCCGGTAGGTATCAATCCTTGAGTAAAGGCTCTAAAGAAAGCCGATCCACGAAATGCACTAATTACACGAAATGGGCCCGCTGTTATGTCGTGTGTTTAGTGGATCGTTCCGCTTGTCGTTAACGAGCAGACAAGGTTGGCGACGGGATTAGTTATCGGGTTCGCTGGTGTTGATCTCGGGCGCAGGTTGCGCGCGCAAGTCACCGCTCACGCGACGAGTCTGGGAGATAGTCGAAATGGCATGCTTGAAGATCAACTGCTCCTGCGGACCCGCCTCCAGCAAAATGGAAAACTTGTCGAAACTGCGGATGCGGCCGCTCAACTTGGCGCCGTTGACGAGATAAATCACCACCGTCGTTTTTTCCCGCCGGACGGTGTTTAGAAAAGCGTCCTGAATGTTCTGCGGAGCTGCCTTAACATCTGACATGACTGATATCCCTTGGATGCCTTTGAATTGAACGCGGGGGCGGGGTGAACAGATTACAGCAGCGAGTTTGCGGTGACAAGAAGATCCTTCCAAGCAGAAGTCCGACCGCCAGGGAGGGCCATCAGACTCTCATATTCATACCTGCGCCCTCACTCACCGTCCCACCCCAGCCGGGCTGCCCGGCCGGGGACCCCGGGGTCGGGCTTCTGCCAGAGCATTCAAAATGGACGCTTGCAGGGCCGGATCTTCACCAAAGCCTTCGAACCATTCGGCGCCGATTTCTCGCCGAAACCACGTCAACTGCCGCTTCGAGTAACGACGCACGTCAACTTTGGTTTGGTCGATAGCACTCGCGAGGTCACGCTTGCCTCCGAGGTATTCCACGACGCGCCGATAACCGTGTGCGCCCATTGCATTCAACTCTGCCGGAACGCCCTGTGCCAACAGTTGCTTAACCTCCTCGACGAGGCCGGAAGCAAAGTGTTGTTCCGTGCGTTCATTGATGCGGGCGTAGAGTTCAGGGCGGGGAGGATTCAACACCAGCAGCCGAAGCCGACGCGTGCTCGCGTGCGGTTCGGGCCTTTCGGTTTTCTGGTGCGACATCGGCGTTCCAGTTTGCAAACGGACCTCGATTGCTCGTTGCACACGCGGCCAGTCGCGCGGATAGAGTTCCTTGGCGGTTTGCGCGTCGAGGCGTTGCAAAAGGCGATGCAGATGTTCGGAGCCGCGTCGCTCACGCAGCGCGGTAAGGCGGCGACGGAGTTGCTCGTCCGTGGGTGGACTCTGGAAAAACGGATTGCGCAGCGCTCGTAGGTAGAGCCCGGTGCCGCCAACCAGAATGGGAACTCGACCGCGCCGCTCGATCTCCTCAATCTTTGCCGCCGCTTCGCGTGCCCACTCGCCGGCGGTATAGTTGATCTCAGGCGGCACGAAATCAATCAGGTGATGCGGGATGCCTTCGCGCTCTTCTAGCGGAACTTTGGCGGTGGCGATCTGAATCCCCTGGTAAACCTGAACTGAGTCGCAGTTGATAATCTCGCCGCCTAGGTGCAAGGCCAGCTTGATTCCCAGCGTGCTCTTGCCGGAAGCCGTTGGTCCCACGATGGCGATAATGCCGGGAGCGCGAGCATCTTGCTCGCTTTGAGATTCGTATGCGCTCACGCGCTTGAGAATATCACGCGGTAGAGGATCACCGCCCAAATGAGAGCAAGAAGCATGAACGCCCCGATGAGTTGATTACGCGAGAATCGCATCCGTAGATTGAGAATTATCAAAAGAAGAGTTCAGGCAAGTGGACTGTCGGGACGCGCGGGTAGAACGATCCACGAAACACCCGAAGCGGCACGAAGGCGCCTTTAGTTTTGTGTATTTTGATGTTCGTTCGTGGAACGTCTTTTCCTTTTCCCAACGTTGTAGCAATGTTAGAGGTTAAAAACCGAGCTTACTCTTAAGCGAAAGTCTGGAAGAAGTGTAGACGTAAGGACTTCATCGCCGCTGAGGTCAGCAGTTTCTTCAACCGTCGACCCATGTAAACGAAAAACCAGGACAGAGAGATTCTCAGTATCGATGATCCAATATTCCTGCACGCCATACTTCGCATAGAGCCCACGCTTTGCGCTCAGATCGCGTTGACGATTCGCAGTTCCGGGCGAGAGCACTTCGATAACAAGATCGACCGCTCCGGTAAACTTCTCGCCAGTGACAACCTCGTTCCAGCGTTCGTTACGCACAAAAGCGAGATCGGGAATCACCGCGTCGTAGTCGCTGAAGATGTGGCTCGCGCCTGGCACCAGGATGCCGATAGGATTCGCTCTCAAATATAAGCTGAATTCCACTTGAAGATTATTAAGGACGCGTTGATGAGGAATACCGGGAGCGCGAGACACGAATAGTTCTCCTCCGATTAGCTCGTAGCGGTTTCCATCGTCGTCGGGGTATACGTCGAGGTCGGCGATTGTTAACAGCGGTTCAATCGTTGAGGCCATAACTGATTCCTCATTCGTAGCGGTTGGAGGGGAATCTATCACAA
>JANMVC010000452.1:0-9557 GCA_031392315.1 Pyrinomonadaceae bacterium
GTTGCATCGTTATCCTCTGCTATTAACCCGCGAGATCCTCACCGAGTCGCCGAAGTTGATCACGTACCGAGCCGTCGTAGATCGTTGAGCCAATGCGGGTGACGATTCCGCCCAGGAGCGATTCGTCAGTCCCAAAAGTTAGTCTTACTTTTTTGCCCGTCACTTCCCGCAGCTTTTTCTCAAGCGAAGATTTGGTCTCCTCAGACACTGGGCGAGCCGAGGTAACCAGAGCACTCACCACGCCGGCGCGTTCATCGAGTACCTGTGCCAACTTCGCGTTGACCGCGGGCAGCTCTGCCAATCGTTGGTTTCTTAACAGGAGGCGAAGGAAGTTTTCAGTGGTAGGCCTGACTGCAGTACGCTTTATCAGTTCGCTGAGAACCTTGGACTTCTGGTCGTAAGCGACTGTCGGGTTGCTGAAAGCCTCGAGCAAGGCAGCGTTTGACGAGATCATATCCTCCCAAGCCGCCAATTCGGCCTGGACCTCAACAGCTTCCGATTGCGCCAAGGCGACGTCGGCTAGCGCCGATGCGTAGCGGCGAGCAACAGTCTGTGAACTCACTGCGCTGCCCTCCCGAGTTCGTTAACATTGAGGTTGATCAGTCGCGCATCGTCCTCAGGCCGAATTTCTCTTTCCAGTATCTGGCCGGCGCGACGCACACTCTCCTGTGCTGCAAATCTACGTAGTTCATGCTTCGCCGCCTGGCCCGCACTCTCAATTTCACGCTTGGCTTGCTCTCGAATCTTTGCGATTTCCGCGTCAGTAGCCGTAAGGAGCCGCGCCTTTTCTGCATCAGCTTCCCGCTCCGCCTTTTCCTTGATCAGTGAAACTTCGGCGTCGAGATTGCCGATGCGCGCCTCAACCTCGGCCAGTTTAGCCAAAGCCTGGTCGCGTTCAACGCGGGCGGTTTGTAAGTCTAGCTTGATCGTCTCACCGCGCGAGCGAAGGGCTTCACGGATGGGTCTTCCGAAACGCCGGTGCAGGAGCAGGGCGGCCACAATAAACAAAAAGAGATTGAAAAATTTCCACAGTTCAAGGCCGGGGTAGTTTGCCCACCAGGGAGCCCAACCACCCTCACTCAAACCGAACAGCCGAAATAGCACTAAAATGGCAACTAGCATCTAGTAACTTGCAGTATCTCGAGATTGGCTACTTGCTGACCTCACGCTGAAGAATCTGGCGACTAATCTGCTGGGCCATAGATTGAGCATCCGCCTCCAGGGTTTGCCTGACCAGCGAAGTATCGTTCCTTAACTTTTCCTGCTCATCAGAGATCCATCGGGCGACCTCTGCCCTGACATCAGCCAGCTTGCGATCGCGTTCCGCAGACAACGCCGAGCGACCTTGCTCAAGCAGGGCGTATCCTTCCGAGCGAGCCTGACGCAGACGAAGCTCATAATCATGGAGTTTTTCATCAACTGTTGCCAGAGCCTGTCCCGCCTCGGATCGTCGACCTCGCGTTCGGCGTTCTCGCTCCTCCAAAATTCGATTAATTGGCTTCAGCAAGGTGGCATTTAGCAAGGCCACCATGCCCCCAATGAGAGCAAGGTGGAGCAGCAACGTGCCGTCTGGAACTAACTGGATCGAACCCTCAAAGAGAGCAAAGACAGGCAAGGAGATCCTCCCGACAAAAATTGATTGCAGCAAAAGCGTCGGAGTCTAACACCCGTAAAAAACAGGGTCAAGCGCAGCAGTGCACAAGGTCGAAGGTCAAACAAGAACGGTCCTTCATCCGCAAACATCCGCACAATCTCAGCTCAGATCGAGCGAGATCACGGGCTGGTTGTACTTTGTGCAGCGTGAGCGGTGCGGCCGCTTCATTGGTCGATGTACTTTGTGCAACTGTCTAGGTCGACACGTTCAACAGCAGTCCGTACAGGCGATCTAAGTCGGCGTCACTGTAAAACTCCAGCTCAATTCGGCCGGCACTGCCGCCCTTCGCTCGGACGATCCGCACCTGAGTTCCAAGCTGACGACGAAGCCGCGACTCTGCGGCCCGGACATTGGCATCCGGAGGCTCGACCGCTCCGCGCTTGGTCTTACTCGGACGTTCCTCTAATCGGCTGCGAACTAAACGCTCTGTGGCTCTAACCGAAAGATCCTGCTCGATAATCCTTCTCGCCAGGCGGCGCTGAACATCCGCATCTTCCAACGCTATCAGGGTTCGGGCGTGACCCGTTGATAGTCTCCCAACCTGCACCAACTGCTGAATATCTTCTGGCAGTCTCAGCAAGCGCAGGTAGTTTGTCACATAAGAGCGGTCGCGGCCGACTCGCTCTGCCACCGTTTCCTGGGTTAACCCAAGCGTCTCAATCAGCTTCTTGTACGCGAGGGCTTCCTCGATAGGATTCAGGTCCTCTCTCTGAATATTCTCGATGAGGGCCAGTTCGAGGATCTTGTCGTCGGACACATCGCGAAGCACTGCGGGGATCTTTGTGAGACCTGCGAGTTGAGCGGCTCGCCATCTTCGTTCGCCAGCTATGAGCTCAAACCTATCGCCCTTCGGACGTATTAGGAGTGGCTGGACTACGCCATTGGCCCGGATCGATTGGGCAAGCTCTTCAAGTTTGGCGTCATCAAAATGGACCCGCGGCTGCAAAGCACTTGGGTCGATTCGATCGATGGGAAACTCGTTGGCGTCCTCAGTGGCGGTCGCGGCACCCTCAGCCGAGAGTAGCGCCCCCAGCCCCCGACCCAATGCCTTTCTCGTCATGAGCCATTATCTCCTTGCCTAACTGAAAGTAAGCGTCGGCGCCTTTGGAATGAGGATCGTAGAGAGTGATCGGTTTCCCATAGCTCGGGGCCTCGGCCAAGCGAACGTTGCGCGGTATCACGGTCTCAAAAACCTGTCGTCCGTAGAAGTCTCGAAGGTCAGACGCAACCGCCGACGCTAAGTTCGTGCGCTCGTCATACATCGTCAGGAGCAGCCCTTCGATAGTTAATCCCGGATTATGAAGCCGTCGAATTCTAGCCAGAGTATCAAACAGCTCTGTGACGCCTTCGAGCGCATAGTATTCACACTGAATCGGAACCAGGAGCGACTTGGCTGCGGTGAGCGCGTTAAGAGTAAGCAAACCCAACGAAGGCGGGCAATCTATGATTATGAAGCGGTAACTCTCTTCGATGGCGGCCAATACCTGCCGCAGTCGAAATTCCCTTTTCTCCATTTCGACAAGTTCCACCTCGGCGCCTGCCAGGTCTTTGTTAGCCGGCAGGACGGAGAGGAATGGGATTTCAGTTTCCAGAATCGCGTCGGCAGCAGGTTCTCCCATAACAATGGAATGATAGAGGCTGCGGCGGAAACTGCCGCGCTGGACCCCCGCACCAGAGGTCGCATTTCCCTGCGGATCAGCGTCAACGAGCAGCACAGGAACCTGAAAGCCAGCGAGAACCGCGGCGAGATTAACCGCGGTCGTAGTCTTTCCCACACCACCTTTTTGGTTCGCGACTGCGATTATCTTCGCCATAAAAACGTGCTGCTATCTTAGCCCTACGGAGGGGCTAAACTTAACACATGGGCAAAACACTTTCTACTTAAAGAGGTGGTCTGGTCGTTTTTATTACGGCGGTGAGGTTTCACGTGTCCCGGGAGGCCAACCTCGGGGACACGTGAAACATTGCTTAAGTGGTTTTGGCTGGAAGACTTAAGCTTACGAAGAGCGTGGCAAGAGCGGCTGAGGTCAAACCGGGGATGCTTCGGGCTTCGCCGAAGGTTTTGGGCTGTACGCGCTCAAGGCGTTCGACCATCTCGTGCGAAAGACCGTTCAGCGTCCGGAAATCAAGCCCGACGGGGATTGCCGCAAAGTCGTGGCTACGAAGTCGCTCCACGACTACTTTTTGGGCCTTGATATATCCGGAATATAGGTTGTCAGCGAGCGCTGCTTCGAGGTCGGTGCGCCCGGTCGAGGTCTGAATATCGCCTGGTAATAATTTGAAAATAGCGTCGGGTGTGGCACCTGCCCGCTTGGCCAGATCGGAGAGAGCAATGGAGTCGCCCAGGTCAACACCGCCCAGAGCTTCACTTGCGGCCCGGTAGGAAATGTCCGATTTCCTTAGTTTTGTCGATTGCAGAGCGGTTTCAATCCTCGCAATCCGATCCCTTCGTTGATTGAAGCGTTCCCAATCCATGTCTCCAACTAACCCCAAGTCTCGTCCGTATTGGCTTAACCGGGCGTCGGCATTGTCGTGTCGCAGTGCCAGGCGATACTCAGCGCGCGAAGTGAAGATTCGGTAGGGTTCGTCAACGCCTTGTTTTATGAGGTCGTCAACTAACACGCCGATGTAGGACTCCTCGCGGTTTAACCTAAACGCCGAACGGCCTTGCACCAGCAGCGCGGCATTTATTCCAGCCAGGAGTCCCTGACACGCGGCTTCCTCATATCCGGTTGTGCCGTTGACCTGGCCGGCGTGGAACAAGCCCGGGAGCCGTCGGCATTGCAGGTCGGCGCCAAGTTCTCGCGGATCCACGAAATCATATTCAATCGCATAGCCGGGCCGAATAATCTTCGTCTCTTCCAAACCGGTAATCATGCGCACAAAACGCTGTTGCATTCCGGCCGGCATTGAGGTTGAGAAGCCGTTTAGATACACCTCGTTTGTGTCGTGCCCTTCCGGTTCGAGGAACAGTTGATGCCGCTGCTTGTCGGCAAATTTGACCACTTTGTCCTCTATCGAAGGGCAATAGCGCGGTCCGGTCCCCATGATTTGGCCAGAATACAGAGGAGACTCGTGAAGGTTTTGGCGAATCGCTTCGTGCAGCCGATCGGTCGTGTAGCCGATGAAGCACTTGATCTGCGGTTGCTCGATACGGTCAGTGGAAAACGAAAAAGCCACGGGGTTTTCGTCCGCATCCTGACTTTCAAAGGCGTCCCAATCAATGGTACGGCCATCCAGCCTTGGCGGCGTCCCGGTTTTAAGTCGACCTACCGGAAAACCCAGGCGCTTCAGAGTTTCTGCCAACTCGATTGACGCAGGCTCGCCAGCTCGGCCCGCGGTGTAGGTGCGTCGACCTGTATGCACTAAGCCATTGAGAAAGGTTCCGGCCGCAATAATTACGGCTTGCGCTGCCATCGTGCGCCCATCCTGCATGGCAACGCCCTGGATCTTGCCCTTGCGGATTAGTAGATCAACCACCATCCCTTGGCGCAAGTCCAAATTCGGAGTGTTCTCCAGAGTGGCGCGCATTTCCTTTCGGTAGAGTGCGCGGTCTGCCTGAGCGCGGGGTGATTGCACCGCCGGCCCTCTTGATCGATTCAGCAAGCGAAATTGGATTCCGGTGCGGTCAATCACCCTGCCCATGATTCCGCCGAGCGCGTCGATCTCGCGGACCAGATGACCTTTCGCGATGCCGCCAATCGCCGGATTGCAAGACATCTGCCCGATGAGGTCCAGGTTCAGCGTCACCAGCGCCGTGGCTGCCCCTAGTCGCGCTGCCGCAGAGGCTGCCTCGCAACCTGCGTGGCCTCCGCCAATCACGATCACATCAAAAGCCTCGTCAAAAGCCATTACTACTTACCTATACAAAAAGTGCTGAAAATCTCGCCCAGGATATCCTCAGTCGTCGTCTCGCCCGTAATCTCTCCCAGAAACTTCAGGGCGTTGTGCAGACCCACCAACACAAGTTCTTCGCCGGCTCTATCATTCAAGAGGTTCAGTGCCTCACCCAATGCACCTTGCGCGCGGCGCAACAGATCATGGTGACGACTGTCTGTTATCAACAGTCCGGCAACTTCAGAATCGACGCTCCCGAAAGGCTCCAGTATAGCAGCAGTCAAAGCGCCAAGCCCTTCGCCGGTGAGCGCGGAAAGGTGGACCACCTTCGAGCGATTGCCGATCTTATTTTCAACGTCTGATCGCTGGCCCAGGTCGCACTTGTTGACAACCAAAACATGTGAAGCATCGTGGACTTGCAAGATGACTCGCAAGTCTTCCGGCAATAGTTCGGTCGAACCATCAACTACCACGAGAAGCAGATCGGCATCCGCGATCGCTCGATGCGTGCGCTCCACTCCAATCGCTTCGATCTTGTCCTCTGCTTCACGAATACCGGCCGTATCCGTGAGCCAAACTGGAATACCGCCCAGGTTGATCGACTCGCTAAGACTGTCCCGAGTTGTCCCTGGAATGTCCGTCACTATAGCGCGGTCCAACCGAAGTAACTTATTGAAAAGACTAGACTTACCTACGTTTGGGCGGCCGACAATGGCCACCTTTATGCCATCCCGCAAAAGGTGGCCGGTCGAATATGTATCCGCTAGATTCTGGATCTGAAGTTGGACGTCGGTGAGGCGGGCCTGCATCTCCGCGAGTTGAACCTGTGGCAGATCATCTTCAACAAATTCCAGCGCTGACTCGAGAGTTACGATTACGCTGATGAGTTGCTCCTTGCACGGCCGCAGCGCTCTCGAGATTTCGCCGTTGAGTTGGCGCGTTGCTTGCACGGCTGCTGCGTTGGTTCTCGCGTTAATCAAATCACGGATCGCTTCAGCCGCGCTCAGATCCATCTTCCCGTTTTTGCATGCGCGCAGCGTAAACTCCCCTGGCCCAGCAAGACGCGCATCGAACATTTGGGCAATATCCAAAACGCGTCTCACAATCAGTGGTGAACCATGACAGCTAATTTCAATCACGTCCTCCCCTGTGAACGAGTGAGGCGCGGCAAAATATGTGACGACTACTTGATCAACAACTTCGCCAAGCTCGCCAGCAATAATTTTTTTTAGAACGACGCGGTTTGGTTCTGGAGTGAATTGTTCCTCGCGAGTGAGCGAGCGGAGGATATCGACGGATCGTGGACCACTCAAGCGGATCAAGGCGATGGCACTACGACCTGGTGGAGTTGCGACTGCGACAATGGTATCCATCGCGGTTGAAGGAAGGAACCGGCCGAACGGAAATTTATTTTGTAGGCTTTAGGGAAACACGTAACTTGCGAGCCGCTCCGTCGCCGACGGACTCCGTAAAGAGATCTTCAGCCTCAGCCAACGTGAGGTGGATAATTCGGCGCTCGCTGGCGTTCATTTCACCAAAGACAAACGGCGTCCCACTCGAACGGACCTGGTTCGCAGCATGATTTGCCATCGCCCGTAATTCAGCTTCGCGCGTTGCTCGAAAGCCTTCGACGTCGCAAACAAGTCGCTGGCCGTCGGGAAGTTGCCGGCCGAATGCTTGAGTGACGAGATGCTGCATTGCCTGCAAGAGCTCGCCTCCTTCAGCCTGCAACAGCTCCGCGTCTTGCCCACTCAAATCAAGTAAACACTCTGTTGGACTTTCACTAACCGTCACCTTGAGGCTCAAGCCCGTCCCGTCAAACATCGACTGGAGAAACTTGCCGGCATCAGCGCATACCTGTTCCATCGTTGGTTAGTCCCGTTCAAGCAATCCTAAATCAGGCCGGGGACGGCTTAGGCGTTGCTTTTCCTTTCTTCGAGTTTGGCTTGGCCGGCGGTGGCTCGTCATCTGGAGTTTGCGTCAATCGGTTAATAATAAACTGTTGACTAAAGCCCACGATATTCCCGACCAGCCAATATAGTAACAAGCCTGCGGGTGCGCCCCAAAGTATGTAGAGCATGAAAAGAGGCATACCAATCGCCATCATTTTTCGCTGCAGCGGATCAGCCGAGGGAGCAGGTGTTATCAATTGGAGGACGATCATCGTGCCGGCCATCAAGATTTCCAGGATGTGGAAAGGATCGCCGGCGGAAAGATCCGGAAGCCACAGGAAAGTGGCGTGACGAAAATCAAGCGAGATGGTAATCGCCCGATAGAGCGCAAACAAAAACGGCATCTGTATCAGCAGCGGCAAACATCCCCCAAGAGGATTACCTTCCTTCATCAGACGCAGTTGCTCGACCTGCAGCTCTTTCAGCCGCGGGTCGTTTTGTTTCATCCCCTTGATCTTCTCTTGCAGCTCCTTCATCCGCGGCGCCAGCTTCTGGGCCTTCTTCATGGCCTTGGACGAGCGCCACTTCAATGGGAAAAACAAGGAATAAATCCCAATTGTAAAAAGGATAATAGCAACGCCGTAGCTGCTGGTTAACTGACTCAGCCACTTAATTGCCTTAAGAATCGGAACCGCGAGCGGGCGCGATAACCACCTGAACCAGCCATAATCAATGAGGCCCTCGAGGTCGATTGATCTGCCTACTCTTTGGCCAATACTCTGGCTCGCCTCGGTCAAGAGATAGTGGTCTTTTGGGCCGGCATAAACTTCCGTGAGCGAACCGTCCGCGGGAACTGGCACCCAGGCTGTGGTCAGATATCTCTTCTCCGGCTTGCCATTTCCGGTGTAGTCAAACTGTGTGGTCTGAAACTCAAGGCCTTCGACTCGTTTTGACGGCACGGTTCCGACATTGGTCGCAAATCACATCCCGCCCGGTGTTGAAGTAACGCTTCAGTCCGAAAACGGCATGTTGGGTATCGGGCCTTTCCCTTTCGCGGGAGAAGAGGACGCTGACCTCATCAATGCAGGCAAGCAGACGATTAGCGAATTGCCGCAGACCGCCTATTTCGACAGCGCTGCCAGCTTTGCAATGATCCGCGGCGGGCATATTGACCTGACCGTCCTAGGTGCGATGGAAGTCGCGCAAAATGGCGACATCTCCAACTGGATGATCCCGGGCAAGATGATCAAGGGCATGGGCGGGGCGATGGACCTTGTCGCTGGCGTAAAGAAGATCATCGTGGTGATGGAGCATAATGCCAAGGACGGGTCGCCCAAATTCATTCCTGCCTGCACCTTGCCGCTGACGGGTAAGAATGTGGTCGATATGATAATCACCGATCTTGCTGTATTTCAGCGGCCTGACCATCAGTCACCGTTCAAACTGATCGAAACCGCACCCGGCGTCACCGTTGAAGAAGTTGCCTCCAAAACTACTGCGCATCACTTACTATGAGCGCGCCAGGCTTGAGTTCGGCGCTTAATACAGAGAACGACCAGTTCAAGCAGCGCAGCGCGCACAATCGGGCGCTGCGCGACGATTTGTGGGCCAAGGTCGCCGAAGCGGCTTTGGGCGGCAACGAGAAATCTCGCGAACGGCATACATCGCGTGGCAAATTGCTTCCTAGGGAGCGCGTCGAACGCCTGCTCGATCCCGGCTCGCCTTTCCTCGAGATCGGCCAGCTTGCCGCAAACGACTTTTACGACGGCGAAGTCCCAGGCGCTGGCCTTATCACCGGCATCGGTCGCGTCTCGGGCCGCCAGTGCATGATCGTTTGCAACGACGCGACGGTAAAGGGTGGCACCTATTACCCCATGACCGTCAAAAAGCATCTGCGCGCACAGGAGATTGCCGAGGCCAACCGCCTACCGTGCATTTACCTCGTCGACAGCGGCGGCGCGAACCTGCCGCATCAGGACGAGGTATTCCCCGACCGCGACCATTTCGGGCGCATCTTCTTCAATCAGGCGAATATGAGCGCCAAAGGCATCCCGCAAATCGCCTGCGTCATGGGCAGCTGCACTGCGGGTGGGGCTTATGTGCCAGCGATGTCCGACGAGAGCGTGATTGTCCGCAACCAAGGCACGATCTTCCTCGCTGGCCCGCCATTGGTG
>JANMVC010000478.1:0-4762 GCA_031392315.1 Pyrinomonadaceae bacterium
GCCCAGCATCCATAGCAATTCTTCGCTCGCCTTCTCGCCCAGCAGTTTGAAACCGGCGTCTGCAAAGATCACCGCGGCAAATGCCAGCAAGTAACCATGATCGTCCGCACTGCGGTTCACAATTGGCAACACCTGCCCGCCATCGGTGTCTCCGATTAACGGCGCGTGACCGTCAGGCCGCAGAATCCCCCGGACATAGACAAACATCGCGCGCAGCTTCTGCCAATATTTTTCCTCGATCGCAATATCGTTCGCATCACAAAGGATGAATGAATAGAGAAACAACTCCAGCACGAAGCGGTGGTAGCTGGTTGACGATTCGTGGTCGGAGCCATCCGGCAGGATTTGTTTGTCCATCTCGCGGAGCAGCTCCGTCATGGCCCAGCCTCGCCATTCCGCCACTGCGCTCAACTCTGGGAGCATGATGGCAATCCACAACAAGCCTACTACGTCCGAGAGATAGTGATTGCTTGTGGCGATATTCGAAAATTCAAGGTTGCGCTGGATGTGCCGGCCGTGCTGATCCAACATTGTCAGCAGGCTGACCAGGCGTGCATCGGTCAGCCCTGATGAACTGCGGAAGAGCGAAAACGCAGCCAGAAGATTCATCGCGCGCAAGGCAACTTCCATCGCGCACGCCCAGTTGGCGCCGCGGCCAACTGGGTTCTGCTCGCGCCAGCTCTCCACTTGATGGAAAAATTCTTCGGCTAGTGACTCGTCTTTGCTGAGGGCATAGGCACGCCCGAGCTTGATCAAATGCCCGAGGCGGTTTAGTTCCCACAGCACGCGGATGTCGGAACCGTCGTGGTGCCACAGCTTGATCTCGGCGTGATAGTCGAGCGGCCAGATTCGGTCCGAGAGCGGGTCGCGATTCCAGTTGATCGACTCACCAAATTCCTTGTCTCCAAAACCGAGCAATGGCCAGCGATGCTCTCGCACAATTGACTTGGCGTCTGCCACCAAACGCAGCGATTCCTCGGGAAAGAGATCGTGCTGAAGATGGATGGTTGAATCGAGATGATCGAAGCCGGGAAGAAACGCAGGTGTGCTTCGTTCGCGAAAGTGCTTGACCAACTCAGGCGACGAAAGCGATTGAAACTCGGGTAACAATTGTGCTGTTTGCGAGCCAAGCTCGTCCAGCATGCGACGTTCGCGGCGACGGCTGATGAGTGCCTGCCCGCGGCGAAGCAGCTCGCGAGCTGCCACACTCACACTTATTTCCCCTCGAAGCACACGACGAAATCCATTCGCGAGAAGTGCGCTCATGATTAACCTAAAGCATCGACGATCCGATCCGCAGTTTTACCGTCCCAAAGCGGCGGAATGTTAGGCGGCTTGTGCGTTTTGTCGTTTAGTGCCTCCATCGCCTCGCTGACAATTCTTTCCGGATCAGTGCCGACGATCGTGTTGGTACCGAGCGTCACAGTGATGGGCCGCTCGGTATTTTCTCTTAACGTCAAACACGGAATTCCCAGCACCGTAGTTTCTTCCTGGATGCCGCCGGAATCGGTTAGCACGAGCGCCGCGCCGCTGTAGAGACGAAGAAAGTCGAGATAACCCAGCGGTTCGATCACTCGCAGGTTTTGCAATGCGGCCACCCGCTCGCTGAATCCTAACTCGGCAATCGTCTTACGTGTGCGAGGGTGAACTGGAAAGACAATGGGTAGGCGCCGGTTAATTTCTTCCAGCGCCGCCAGAATGCGCGCGAAGGTGTTCGGATTATCCACGTTAGCTGGGCGATGCAGCGTGAGCACTACGTATTTTTTTTCAGTTAGTTCCAGATCTTCTCTGATCGTAGATTGGGCCGACTTGGGAAGATGCTTCAGCAGCGAATCGATCATTACGTTGCCAACCAGCCGAATACGTCCGGCGGGAATTCCTTCGGCTAGCAAGTTGTCGTCAGCGTCGGCCGAGGGTGTCAGCAGTAAATCCGCGATTTGATCGGTGAGCAGACGATTAATTTCTTCGGGCATCGTTCGATCGCGGCTGCGCAGTCCCGCTTCCACATGGGCGACTCTCACGCCCAACTTTGAACACACCAGCGCGCAGGCCAGAGTTGAGTTAACGTCGCCCACCACGATGACCCAATCCGGCTTCTCAGAAAGCACCACCGGCTCGAAGCGTTCCATCACCGCGGCGGTTTGCGCTGCGTGTGACGCCGAACCAACGCCGAGATACACATCCGGCTCGGGCAATTCGAGATCGCGAAAGAAGGAAGCGGACATGGCCGCGTCGTAGTGCTGGCCCGTGTGAACCACAAGCGGCGTAAACTCGCGTTCACGCCGCCTCATCGCTTCCACAATCGGCGCGACCTTCATAAAGTTTGGCCGCGCGCCGACGACATTGATTACTTTGAGCATGAACTAGGCGTGGATCATCTTTCGAACGTTTGAGCAATGACTTCATTCCTGCCGAGGTTAAAATGAGAGGCAACATCACCGAGAATTCCAGCCAGTGTGCCAACCCTGAGGGGATCGTGGAGAGGGATAGTTATGTGATGCTCTCCGTGACGAGTGGTGGTCGGGCGGATATGACTTCCAGCCTGCCGAGTCACCTGGTAGCCGAAAACTTTTAATCGCTTCGCGAGTTCTTCTCCTGAAATATCGCGAGGCAATTTCATGCAGCGATCACTTCCTCATGGACGAAATGCAGCCGGATAATCTTTGGCCCTTGTCCATCACCGAAGTGACAACGGACTGCGTCTTTCACCTGATCCCGCAGGCTGGGTAAATCCTCAGCTTCTGTGAAGATTGATTCGCCGAGCGCGCGCGCCGTGTATCCCCCCTCGGGTGCATTTTCTACGAGGAAAATTAATTCGTGCATGGTTACCTCCAGCTTCGCCTACAGCCGAATTATCCGCGCCTTACTCTCGCGCCTCAAGTCTCCATTCAACGCATTGCGCGTGTCAACGATTAGCGAACTAAGCCGGCAAACGCGCTCATAATCCGTTCCAGTATGGTTCGCGACAATGACAACGCAGTCAGCCTGCACCAACTCATCGTCGGTCAAAGCCACAGACGCGAGTGGTTCGCCGCCGCCTTCAGTGTGTGCATCGTCGAAGCGCACTTCCTTGACGAAGGGATCGTGATAGCTGACGTTGGCGCCTTTCGCCCGCAGCCGATCGATGATCGAAAGTGCCGGACTCTCGCGCACGTCGTCAATGTCTTTTTTATACGCCACACCGAGCAACAGAATGCGTGAGCCCTTCATCGACTTGCTCTCGTCGTTCAGTCCATCTGAAACCAACTGCACCACGTGATCCGGCATCCGCGAATTCACTTCTTCTGCCAGGCCGATGAAGCGCGAATCGAAACCATGCTGGCGCGCCTTCCACGACAAGTAGTGCGGATCGAGCGGGATGCAATGCCCGCCAATGCCAGGGCCCGGATAAAACGCCATGAACCCAAACGGCTTCGTCGCCGCCGCGCGAATCACTTCCCAGGTATCGATGTTCAGCGCATAACAAAGCCGGGCCATCTCGTTGGCCATGCCGATGTTCACGGCGCGAAACGTGTTTTCGAGCAGCTTCGCCGTTTCCGCAACCCGTGCTGAGCTGACCGCGTGAACGTCGTTCACGATCTGCACGTAGAGAAAGGCGGCCACTTCCGTGGAGTCGGCGGTGACCCCGCCAACCACTTTGGGAATGTTGTGCGTTTGAAACTCCGGATTGCCGGGGTCAACGCGTTCGGGTGAAAACGCCAGGAGGAAATCTTCGTCAAGTTTCAGGCCGGCCGACTCAAACATCGGCAACAACACTTCGTCAGTCGTACCCGGATAAGTGGTTGACTCCAGAATGATCAACTGACCCTGCCGCAAGCGCTGCTTGATCTCCTCCGCCGCCGCGAGGATGTAGGAAACATCCGGCTCTTTGGTTTTCCTGAGCGGGGTGGGCACGCAAATGATGATGGCATCGCAATCCTTCAAATGCTCGAAATCCGTCGTGGCACGCAGTCGCTTGTCTTCAACCAGCTTCTGCAAAACGTCCGAATCGACATCGCCGATGTAAGAACCACCCGCATTAATCTGATCTGCTTTTTTCGAGTCCACCTCAAAGCCGATGGCTTCAAATCCCGCGCGCGCAAACTCGGTCAGCAGCGGCAGGCCGACGTAACCCAGGCCCACCACGCCGATGCGTGCCCGCTTTCCTTTAATCAGTTCAACTATCTGTTCCTTGATCATTTACTTCGTTGTTCCTTCGTAGCCTCAATAGACTAAAAACCGCCTGGCATTCAAGCAGGCAAGACTATTGAGCGTGGCACAGGGTGTCAAGCAGAGTGGTTTTCCTTTTGTGCTTATTGCGCCAGTACCAGATTTTCGGCATGTGCAAGCGTTGGCCCTTTTTCAGCTGCACATTGGACTGAAACGCTCTTTGCGCTATCCTCTGTCCATGATTGACCAGTCTCTTATAGCCAAGGTCGTTAGTCTGAGCCCGGCTGAACGACTCGAGCTGATCGGTGCGGTTTGGGATTCGCTGTCGCCCGAAGATATTCCCGTCACAGATGCTGAAAAAGCAATGCTGGATGCGCGGATTGCTGACATGGAACTCAATCCCGACGATCAGAGTCCTTGGCCCGACGTGAAGATTCGACTTGAGCTCTCTTGACAGCCACACCAGTCGCCAACTATACCCTCGCCCATCCATGAGCGACGCAGCCAACAGCTCCTCTCCAAAACTCGAACGGGGTTTCAGCCTGCTCGACGCCACGATGATTGTCGTCGGCTCGATGATTGGCTCGGGAATTTTCCTCGTCTCGGCTGAGTC
>JANMVC010000552.1:0-3269 GCA_031392315.1 Pyrinomonadaceae bacterium
AACAGCGGCATGCGGAACCAGGTCATTCCCGGCGCCCGCATCGTGTGAATCGTAACGATGAAGTTTAGCCCCGTCAGAATCGACGAGAAGCCGCTGATGAAGATGCCCAGCCCGGTTGCGATCACATAGGAGTTTGAAAAAGTTGTGCTGTAGGGAACATAGAAAGTCCAACCCGTGTCGATGCCGCCAGCCAGCAACGCATAGATCGTGATGATGCCGCCGAGCAGATAGATATACCAGCTCAACAGATTGATTCGCGGAAACGCTAGGTCCTTCGCGCCAATCATCAGCGGCACCAGAAAATTTCCCAGCGTGGCCGGTATTGACGGAATCATGAAGAAAAAGATCATGATGATTCCGTGTTGGGTAAAGACCTTGTTGTAGGTAGCGGAGGAAAGGAAGTCGCCCTGCGGGGTCAGCAGCTCGAGGCGAATAAACATTGCATAGAGACCGCCGATAAGAAAGAAAAACGAGATCGATCCGAGATAGAGCAGTCCGATGCGCTTATGATCTTTCGTCAATAGCCACGACTTCAGACCATACTGCGCGTTGATATAATTAACGCGCTCTGCCGCTGGAGTTTCAAATGTTTCAGGTGCTTTCATAATTCAAAAACTGCTCTTTACCTGGGCGTCGGAGCGGCAGTGCTCGGCGGCGCTGTCTGCGACGGCGCTGCGCTTGTTGGCGGTGCTGCGGTGACGGGCTGCGGTCCGGTAACCTGCAGCGACTTCATAAACGCCATCAGTTGGATCAACTGCTCCGGAGTTACCTGCCCCTGGAACGTCGGCATGATGGGACCAAACCCGGCCACCAATTTTGCCTGCGGATTTTCAATCGACTCGCGAATATAACCTTCATCTGCCGTCAACGTTTGGCTATTAGTTAGAAATACCCGGCGACCAAACAAACCCGCCAGCGAAGGTCCGCGCCCTCCTTCGCCTTTGGCGCCATGGCAGGAAACGCAGCCGAGCGATTCGTAGAGTTGCTGGCCCGCCACTGCCGGCGCCTGCTGACTCGCGTTGCCGCTTAACCAGTTGTCAAAGTCGGTGGGCTGCATCACGATCACCGAACCAATCATTCCCGAGTGGTTCATGCCGCAAAACTCTGCGCAAAAAAGATGATAAGTGCCCGGCTTGGTGGCTTCGAACCAAAGGGTGGTGTAGCGCCCTGGCAACACGTCGGCTTTCACGCGAAAGGCCGGCACAAAGAAATCGTGAATCGCATCTTCGGAAGTCATGATTAGTTTGATCTTCCGGCCGACGGGCACGTGCAACTGGTTGATCTCGCGCTGCCCGGTTGAATGCTGAATCTTCCACATCCATTGCTTGGCCACCACGTAAATCTCGTCGGCATTTTTTGGAGAACGGTATTGGTGAAAATAAATCTGCGCGCCCCAGGCAAATATGCTCATGGCGATGATGAAGGGCACCACGGACCAGAGTGTCTCCAGTTTGTGTGAACCGGCGATGGGCCGGGGAATTTCGTAAAGCGAACGGCGGCGATATTTGATGACGAAGAAAATCAGGACGATCGAGATCAGCAGCGTAAAGAAAACGGTGATCCCGGACAGGTAGAAATACAGCGCGTCGACCTGCGGCGCGTAGGTCGACGCGCTATCGGGAATGAATGGAATCCACGAAGTCTGCATAAAATCTTGTAACGCAAACTGTTAGTTTGCGTTCGCAGTTACTAGCTTGATTGCGCCTGCCGAGCGCGTCGCAAACTAACAGTTTGCGCTACCCGTCGGCGCATCACCAAAAACATCGCGCCCATCGCGATCAAAGTTAAAATCCCGCCCACCTGGACCATGTTCATCACCACCGCGCCGTATTTGCCCGTCGCGGGATCGTAGTGGAAACAGTAAAGCAGCAACTGATCGACCGGCGATCCAATCTTGTTGTCGGCAGCTTCGATCAACCCTAGTCGGACATCGCGCGGAGCATATTCAATGCCGTAGAAGTAGCGCGCCAGCTTCCCTTGCGGTGTCGCCACAAAGATTCCGCTGGCGTGGGCAAACTGATTCGTCTCGCTGTCAAAGCGATAACGAAACCCGACGGCCTCAGTTACACGCTTGATGTTTGCCTCGTCGCCAGTCAGAAAATGCCAACCCTTCGTCGCGCTCTCACGCTTTGCCGCCGGCAGGTAGTCGACGTAGGTCTTCTTCTTCGCCGCCGCCAATGCCGGAGTTTCGCGGCTGTCGAAACTGACCGTCACCACTTCAAACTCCTGCCCCGGTTGAAACGCCAGCACGCGGAAGTTTGTGACCATGCCATTGAGCACCTGATTGCAAAGCATCGGGCATTCGTAGTAGACGAGCGACAACAACACGGGTTTCTTTCCAAAGTAATCGCCCAGCTTCACGCTCTCGCCGTTCTCGTTCTTGAAAACCGCGTCCAGCGGCAATTGCTCGTTGAGTTTCTGATCGATGCCCACGTTGTCCAAAGCTTTCGGCAACCCGCTGGGAGCTCGCGGTTCGTAGGGCCGCGAACTATAAAGCGGCGAATTTCCCTGCGACTCCTTGAATTGAGCTTGGACAGTCGGCAGGAGGCAGAAGGCAAAAAGCAGACAGCCGACGGCAGACGGCAGACGGCCGGAAGCGATCCGCACAAACATGGCGCCTCCGCGAACCTGCCTTCTGCCTTCTGCTTTCTGCCCACTGCCTTCTATCATCTCTCCCCCACTCTCCCCGAACTCTCCGCCGTCGGCAGTTTGAGTCGTGAATCCGTCGAACTCGCAGCACCGCTGCCTCGTTTTCGCGAAGGAACTCCTGACTGCAAAACTTTTTCCATCGCCTGTTCGATTGGCATGCCGACAACTTTTCCGGACTGATCCTTCGCGCCGTCGCTGAGAATTTGGTCCCACTGCGCGCGCAGCACGCGGTATTCAGCTTCAGGTTCTCTCGTCTCCAGGTTTACCCACTCGCCGTTTTCCAGTTTCACCCCAAACCCGGTGGCCGCCTGAAGCCTGGGCGCTGGCGGGAGACGCTCCTGTTCGGTCATGGCCATGGGTCCCGGCGACGGCTCCTTTTCTTCCTGCGCCTTCAACAACCGGAACATGCCCCACATCAGCACATGGACCACGACCGCGAATATCGTCAAGCCCACCACAAACTTTAGAATGCCGCCCACGCTGACGTCGCTGGCCTCGTGGGTCACATCGAGGTTCTTGATGTGCGACACGTCGGGCGTTTCCGTGATGTGGAGCTTCCCGTTACCTTTGTGTTTACTTCCAGACATCGTTTCTTCCTAAGACATTCGTTCACGAAATAC
>JANMVC010000474.1:0-3389 GCA_031392315.1 Pyrinomonadaceae bacterium
TCATGGTGGTAACTCTAAGAAATATTATTCAATTAAAACAGCGCAAAAGTCAGAACCGGAAGCGGTAGCGACCGGGTAAATCCAAAGCTCGGAGGCCCCAGTTTGCACATCGGCCCGGTGGCGATCGCTACCGGTTGTGACTGGTGGGGACGCTCAAATTGATGAATCTAGGACGAATGATTATAATGCTGGGCTAAATAGAAAGCACACATAACGCGAACTGGGCAGAGGCGGATCTGCGTGTGCGGGGAATTGTTCGCGCCGAAGCGGCGCTCATTGCAGGCAAGATGCCTGCGCTCCCAGGTTTCGTATTTCAGGAGAGGAACTCGAACACATTGGCGAACGAACAAAGCAGCGAACAGTTTGACATAACAATTATTGGTAGTGGACCAGGCGGATATGTGGCCGCGATACGCGCGGGCCAATTGGGCCTGAAGGTGGCGATGATCGAAAAGGACACCCGCCTCGGCGGCACGTGTACTTTGCGCGGTTGCATTCCCACCAAACAGATGCTGGCGTCGGCCCACGTTTACGAACAGATGCAGCACGCGGCGGATTTTGGCGTGCAGGTTTCCGGGATCCGACTTGCCTTCGAAGATGTGCAGAAGCGGAAGAACAAGGTGGTGTTGAAAAACACTAAGGGCATCGAATACCTGATGAAGAAGAATAAGGTGACGGTTTTCAAGGGCACCGGAAAGCTGGCGTTGCCGGGAAAAGTGGAAGTCACCGGAGCGGACGGCGCGAAGCAAACCATCGCCTCGAAGAACATTATCCTTGCCACCGGTTCGACAGTTCGGCCCATCCCTGGATTTGAAACGGACAGCGCGCACGTTGTTAATAGCGATCACATTCTGGAGCTGAAAGAGATTCCGAAGTCGCTGATCGTCATGGGCGCCGGCGCGGTTGGTTGTGAATTTGCTTCGGTCTATTCACGTTTCGGCGCTGAGACGACGATCGTTGAGCTGATGCCGAGACTCGTGCCGCTCGAAGACGAAGAAGTTTCGAAAGAACTTGAAAAGAGTTTCCGCAAACGCGGCATCAAGTCGCAGGTTGATACCAAGCTGGAAAAACTGGAGAAGACTGAGACGGGCGTGCGCGTTACCGGAAAAACGTCGAAGGGCGAGGCCGTCAGTCTGGAAGCGGAAATGTTGTTGGTCGCCGTGGGCCGCATGCCGTATACGGAAGGCCTGGGGTTGGAAGGGACGAAAATCAAACTGGAGCGGGGATTCATTACGGTTGATGAGTTTCAGCAGACCGGGGAAAAGGGCGTCTATGCCATCGGCGATATCGTGCCGACGCCGCAGTTGGCCCATCTCGCTTCGAAGGAAGGCATTGTGGCGGTGGAACATATTGCCGGCGACAAGGGCGTGCGTCCGATCAATCTACGGCTGGTTCCAAACTGCACTTACTGCGATCCCGAAGTCGCTTCGGTGGGCCTGACGGAAGCGAAGGCAAAGGAGCAGGGCTACGATGTTAAGGTTGGCAAGTTTCCTTTCTCGGCTTCCGGCAAAGCGCGCATCCTGGGTGAAGAAGAGGGTTTTGTAAAAATCGTGGCGGAGAAGAAGTATGACGAGATTCTCGGCGTGCATATCATTGGCCCACACGCGACCGAACTGATCGCCGAGGCCTGCGTGGCGATGCAGCTCGAATCCACCGCCGAAGAACTTGGCCGCACGATGCACGCGCATCCGACTGTTTCCGAAGCGGTGATGGAAGCAGCTGAAGGCGTTCACGATCTGGCGGTGCATATTTAAGCCCCTGTAACGCAAACTGTTAGTTTGCGTACGTCGATTAAACTTCAGCTGAATGGCTCCGAGCCATCCGCAAACTAACAGTATGCGTTACAGAAACATGGATCAGGAAACATCACAGACAAAGCAGCAACGAACTGGTAGAGATTCACAGCGACGGCGCGGAACGTCTGCGTCTGCTCCGAGCACCGACATGCGAATCAGCACGAAGTTTGCGCCGCGTGAATCAACCGACGGCAAACCACTTAGCTGCATAACGGAAACGACGCTCAAGCCGCAGCAGATGCTTGAACTGTATCGTCACTTGAAGTTGACGCGACTCGTGGAAGAGCGCCTTGTTAATCTGGCGAAGCAAACCAAAGTAGTCGGTGGCGTGTTCAGGTCGTTGGGGCAGGAGGCCACCGCGGTTGGCAGTGCATATGCGTTGGGTACGCAGGATTTCATCACGCCGCTGATTCGCGATCTCGGCGCGGTGTTGGTGAAAGGCATTCGTCCGCGCGAAGTTTTCGCACAATACATGGCGAAGGCCTGGGGACCATCCGGCGGCCGCGATCTGAATATCCATTTCGGCAACATGGACTTAGGTTTCATTGGTCCCATTTCGCATCTCGGCGACATGATCCCGGTGATGACAGGCGTGCTGCTCGCGGCGCGTATGCAGAAAAAGGATACGGTGGCGATTGCCTACATTGGCGATGGCGGCATGAGTACGGGCGCGTTTCATGAAGGGATAAACTTCGCCGCGGTGCAGAAGCTTCCGCTGATCATCGTGGCCGAGCATAACCAGTATGCATATTCGACGCCGACAATTCTGCAAACCGCGGTGAAAGACCTGGCGGAGAAAGCTGCCGGCTATGCGGTGCCGGCGTCAATTGTTGACGGCAACGACGTATTTGCCTGTTATGAAGTGACAAAGCGCGCGGCCGAGTTTGCCCGCAGTGGTGGTGGCCCGGTCTTGATTGAAGCGAAGACTTATCGGCGTCGGGGACACGCCGAGCACGACGATCAGCGCTACGTGCCGGCAGGTGAAATCGAGTGGTGGGAAAAGAACAACGATCCGATCGATCGCTGCGAGCGCTACCTGCTCGAACAAAAAGTTGCTACGCAAGCGAAGCTTGACGAAATAACTGCCTACGCCGTGCGTGAGATTGAAGAGGATTCTGCGTGGGCGGAGTCGTCGCCGATGCCGGAAGCAGAGCAGGCCGCGTACGGAGTTTTTGATAACAACATTGTGCCGCCCGCGTTTCGTCCGGAAGTCTTGAAGAATTGAATTAAGCGGACGTACGGATCCGAAACAAGAAACCGACAGCTTACTAGAGGAGGCATAGCCATGGGTGATAGCGAAAGACAGGATCCCGCGAATCAAGCAGAGGATCAGGCAAACGAAGCAAGGAGCAGGAATGAGCAAGAAGACGCCGCCCGGACCAGGGTGGTCGAAGAAGGACAAGCGTCGACGGCGGACGAGGCTCCGCCTGACGATGTAATCATCATCAAGTAAATGGCAACGGCAACCAAGAAAGAGCACAAGTCAGCTCGTCCCGAACGCGGTGGTCAGGCGACGCTGCTCGAAGCGATTCGCCAGGGCATCTGGGAAGAGATGGAGCGCGACCCGACGGTCTTCGTCATCGGCGAGGACGT
>JANMVC010000618.1:0-3096 GCA_031392315.1 Pyrinomonadaceae bacterium
AACGTCTCCAAAGATGGCTTCGATATCGCCCGAGGTTGTTTCTGAAATCCTTCAGGAGCACCGCCAGGACGCACCGCTCGGATGGGCTCCGGTTCAGGACAGTCTGGCCGGCGCGCTCGGCGTCTCAGTGTTGCTGGTCGATGGGCGACAGCCGCCAGCCACGGTGATTTCCAACAACAACTCGATCTGCCATGCGTTTCAGAGTTCGCCCGAGCACGTCGGACTTTGCGACCCTTTCTGTGGCGACGCACACCGTCGCGCGATGAGCGCCGGGGCCGCGGAACAGTATAAGTGCCATGCCGGGCTTCATTGCGTGACGATGCCGGTGCAGATTGGACGCGAACAGAATCTCGCGGTGATTGCGGGTCGCGCTTTCGCTTCGGCGGTTGACTATCGCGCTCTGGTCGAACGCTTTCGCGCCGGCGAGTTGAACCCGCTGCTCGATAAGGGACCATTCGAAAACGTCGTCTTTGCGGAGCCGCAGCGGATCGATGAATTGTCTGAGCGGCTGCAGAAAGCGGTGCGGAAATTCAGCGCCAGCCAGGTTCAGCCCAGTCCTCGTGCAGCCGACGTCAATAAGCCGGAACCAAAGATCGCAACGGGATCAACCAGAACTACTGAGCGGATCGAAGGGATGGCGAAGGCAACCGCGGCAATCATTGAGCCAGCGCCAATTCCAACGCAACCGGATCTCCAACTCGAAGTAGATCGTCTCCGCGTGGAACTCGATTACCGATCGCATCTGGTTCATTCCCTGCAGAGTTTTCTTGAGCGGATCAGTTCGACCGATCCGGAAGAAACCTATCAGGCGATTCTCAACCATTCGAGGGAGTTGTTACAGGCCGAGCGGGCTTCGTTGATGGTCTTCGACGAAGGCTCAAGCGAGATCGTGCTTAAAGCATCTGTCGGGATTGCTGCTGATGAAGCCCACATCCATCGGACTCGTCTTGGTGAAGGGATCGCCGGTCAGACGCTCGAAAGCGGCCAACCACTCGTGGTGGAGAACATCGAAACCGCGGGCCTGACCCCCTCCGCAATTGATAGTTCCTACAAAACAAAATCTTTCATCAGCTATCCGATAGTCGTCCGCGGCCGGCGTATCGGTCTGTTGAATTTTACGGACAAGCTCAACGGCGCAACCTTCAACGACGTAGACCTCAGCCTGCTGGAAATCATCGGCCCGCAAATCGCCGTCGCGCTGGAACGCGCCGACTGGCAGGAGCGCGCCACGCAGTTTCAGTTAATGTCGATCACTGATCCACTGACCGGTTTGCTTAACCGGCGTTATCTCGAAGAGCGTCTCACTGAAGAGCTCAACCGATCCAGCCGCTACAACTATCCGATGAGCTGCCTGATGATCGACATCGACGACTTCAAAAGCTACAACGATCGCAACGGCCATCAAGCCGGTGATGTGGCGTTGAAGATCACGGCGCACAGTCTGAAGGCCGCGCTCCGCTCCGCTGATGTCGCTTGTCGTTATGGCGGCGAGGAGTTTTGCGTGTTGCTGCCACAAACCAGCGTCAGCGAAGCCGGCGTTATTGCCGAGCGCATGCGGCAGCGGGTCGCGGAAACGATTTATCCTTTCGGTAAATCGCAACCGATGGGCATCGTCAGCATCAGCATCGGGATTTCCACCTTAGGCAAGAACATCGACACCGCGGAGAGTGTGATCGCCGCCGCCGATCGTGCCCTCTACCAGGCCAAAGCTGACGGCAAGAATCGGATTAAGTTTTACGACGGCCACCTCACCGGAGCGTTTGCCGGAAAATGATCAAGCCTGAAGAAATGCGCCAAATACTTGGCCGCGTGAAACGAGACGAGTTTGCCGGACGCGCCGGCGAGCTCGAGCGCATCGTGTCTCACGCGCTGTCCGCGGAACACCGCGATGCTAATCATGGGTTGCTCGTGCTCCTTTCTCCGCTGGCCGGGGTTTCCGAATTACTTCGCCAGGCCTACGACGACATCTTCAATCGGCAGAGCGATGTTATTCCTATCTACTTTTCGTTGCCGCAAGCTGAGACGACTGCGGTTAGTGCAGCCATCGAGTTTCTTAACACCTTCCTGCTTCAGTTCATCGCCTGCCGCCGCAATGAGCCGTCGCTGGGCCATGCATCGCTGACGTTAAGCGATTTGGTCGCGCTCGCGCCGCCCGCTGACGTTGACTGGATTGAAGGCCTCATAGATAGCTACAACCAGCAACGCTTCGGCGACGACGATCGCGCGCTCGTGCGCTTCTGCCTGAGCGCTCCCGCGCGCGTGCCCGCAAATTCGGCGCGACCGTTTGTGATGTTTGACGCCGTGCAGTTGTCAGCCTACGAAAACGATGCCGTCCCGTTTGCGACGGAGATAGTTCGCGCGCTCGCTTTTTCCGATCTGCCTTATGTTTTTGCCGGCTTGCGTCGGGAAGTTGCGGATAGATTTGATCGCGCTGGCCTCAATTCGCATGCGCTTGAAGTAGTGCGCCTTGACCCGCTGGCCGAAGCTGACGCCGCCAAAGTCATCGGCAGCGTAGCCCGCCGGCTCGCGATTTCCATTAACGACGAGACGCGTGAGCTGCTGGTGCAGCAACTGGAAGGCAGTCCGCTATTCATCACCGCCTTGTTGGAATCCGCACGCTCAAAAAGTATCTCGCTGGATTCCTATCTCGCCTGCGAACGGCTATATGTGGACGAAGTTATGGGCGGGCGGCTCAACCGCTATTTTGCCGCGACGCTTGAACATGTCGCTGCCGATCCTGATACACGCCGCGCGTTGATTCGGCTCCTCTGCGAGTCAACGACCCCGACGTCCTCTGCGGCGATGAAGACCGCATCGTTTGAGACCTGGTGTAAACGACTGGCACTAGAGGCTGAGGAAGTTGAAAGCATTCTGCATCGGCTGCACATCCAGGAATTGGTTAACTGGGACGGCGACACCATTCGTGCTGAAGGTGGGCCCGAAGCATGGAGGGATTATTTACTAAGCAGGTTTCGACTGGATGCGCTGCGCGAGCCGCGCGCGCTGGTCTTTGCCGAGCTGATGGCTTCAGCGTCCAAGTCCCCCCGGCCAAAGCATTCAAGATGGTGGTCTATTACTTCTTGGGTCGAATTCATA
>JANMVC010000694.1:0-9654 GCA_031392315.1 Pyrinomonadaceae bacterium
TCTGACAGTGGCGATTCTGGCGCGACATCAATTGAATGTGGACTGAATTCGATACGCGGCTGAGTCGCGTTGGGAAGTGGCTCAACGACGACGACCATCGCGCCAGCCGAGTTAGCAGATTCAGGTTGATCCGCGGGAGGCTGTGACTGCTCAAGTGAAATCGGTGACGGCTCACTCACTTCACGGCGGACATAACCTGCGCTGGCAAGAGCCGCGCGCACCGATTCGCGCACTGCATCCGCGACTGCGGCGGCGCGGCGAAACCTGACTTCAGTCTTCGCCGGGTGAACGTTTACATCCACTTCCTCCAGCGGCGTCTCGATGAACAGCAGCGCCGCCGGATAAACGCCGTGCGGCAACACCGCGCGATAACCTTCAGATAGCGCGCGCGAAATCAGCCGGTCGCGCACAAATCTCCCGTTAACAAAAAGGTACTGAGCATCGCGGGACGTGCGCCGATCGCGTGGCGCGGAAACAAAGCCACTCACGCGCGCCACCTTTTCGTAGCCGCCGCCGACGGCGAGTAAATTATCCAAAAACTCCGCGCCAAAAATCTGGTAGGCGCGTTCGCGCAAATCTTTGGCTGAAGCTACGCGCAACACCTCACGGCCGTTGTTCGTCAGCGTGAAAGCAATTTCCGGGTGGGCCAGGGCGTAGTGAGTGACCAGATTGGTGAGATGAAAACTCTCTGTCGCTTCTGAGCGCAAGAACTTCCGTCGCGCCGGCACGTTGAAAAACAGATCACGGATGACGAGGGTAGTGCCGCGCGGATGCGCCGCGTCTTTGACGTCGCGCATCTTGCCGCCGTCGATTACCACACGTGTGGCCAGCCCCTCTTCGGTGTTCGTAGTTAGTTCCACACGCGCCACCGAAGCAATTGAGGCCAGCGCCTCACCGCGAAAACCGAGCGTGCTGATCGAACTGAGGTCTTCCGACGTGGCAATCTTCGACGTGGCGTGGCGCTCGAAGGCCATCACCGCATCGTCTCGCACCATTCCGTAGCCATCATCTGAAACCTTCAGCAGCCGGCGTCCGCCCGCTTCCACATCAATCGCGATGCGCGTCGCGCCAGCGTCAATTGCGTTTTCGACCAGCTCCTTGGCGACGCTTGCGGGACGCTCGACGACTTCGCCAGCGGCAATCTGGTTGGCAACGTGATCGGGAAGTAATCTTATCTTGGACATTGGGAAAGAGATGTCGGATGCTAGATGCTAGATGTTAGTGAGTTATTGACTGAACGCATCAGGCCGTTAAGCAAACGTCCGACCTCATCCAGTTGCCCCTGAAGTTCGGCATGTCCTGGAACACTTAGGAAGCCTAGTCGGACTGCCACCTCCAGATGAGTGTCGAGCTCCAGAAGCGAGCCCCTGGAATTAGCCAGAAAGTAAAGAAACTCTTTCGCCAATCGGCGACCCTGTCCCTCAGCGATGTTCGCTGGAATCGAAGTGACCGCGCGGCGTATCTGACTTGTTAATCCATAGACTTCCGCTTTCGGAAAACTTTCGGTGGCACTGTAAACGCTGACGACCAGATCCATGGCCTTCTGCCACACAATCAAGTCCCGGTGGCTTCGTATCGGTGCTTTTGCTGATGCGTTTGCTTCTGACATCTAATATCTAACATCTGACATCTTTTCACAGGTAGACAATCTGATGCTCATCCGATCCGATATTGATCACGTTGTAGATCCAGTCGATAACGTAGCGGCCGTGACGGGCGAGCAGAGAGGTAATGTTGATGTGGCGCTCCTGCAGGTTCTTATTCGGATAGAGTTGCTCGAAGGCGCGCAGCAACTGTCGTTGGGCGGCCTCGTCGCGCGCCATCTGCGCGCGATGAAAGCGCGTGCGAAGTCCTTCGAGTTGATGGTTGATCTTGCGCCGGCCGGTTTCCAGAGCATCGGCAAGAGTGGGATCGACACCACGCAGTTTTTCCCGCAAAGCGTCTAGCTGGCTATTCACGGTTTCTTCAGTGCTAACGAACGAGTTTGCCGTGTCAGCGCCGAGATGTTCTTCAACCACGCGCTTCAAAACGCTTTCCGGGCCCGCAAACAAATCGTCCATTGATAAGCCGTAACGCTCCAACACACGCCCGGTGTGCGATTCAATCATTGTCAAACTGGAACGCGGCAGAATCGGCGTGATAGGCCGATCGATCAGCCGATAGACTTCGCCGGTCTGCGCGAAATAGGCAACTTCAGCGGCGCCGCCGTAGTAAGCAATCGTCGGCAACAGATAATCCTGGACCACCGCTCGCAGAGTCACATTCGGGCTAAACCGCTCCGGCTGGGCCAGGGCCATTTCCGACAGCTCCGCAGCGGTATACGACTCGCCGCTTTGCTTCGTCGTGTATGTTCCGTCAGGCGTGCGAGTGACGGCATGACGTGCGCCGTCGCCGTCGTGCAGAAACAAAGGAAATGAATTCTCCGAAGCTGTCACTTGCGCGTGGTAACCAGCCTCCACCAGCCTTCGACTGCGAACTTCAATCGCGGTGGCGATTTCATGGGCACGTAACGCTGCGCTCGCATAGAGCGGAGCCGCCAGGGTCTTGAGTCGCGGATCCAGTGGGTCAAGCAGGACCAGACCGTGTTGGCCCAGCAATGAAGTCATCATGCGAGCAAACGCTTCGCCGTAGCCACGACCGGGACGCCACGCATCGCGCAACAGGCTTTCCAGATCGGGAGTGAATTCAGAAACAGGAAGCAGCTCAAACAATTTGTCGAGCACACCATTGATGGAACCATCGATTACTACGCGGCCCACTGGCTGGCCTTCTTTGTGTAGCTGGGAGGAAACTTCCACACTTGCTAACCGGCAATCGCGACCGATGAACTCCGCCCTGGCAACTTCCGGGAAATCGTGATCCTCAGTCGCAATCCAAAACACCGGTACGGCTTTCGTCTTCCGCTGCGTCAGGCAACCAGCCAGCTTAACCGCCGACAGAGCTTTGTAGATTGTGTACAGCGGCCCGGAAAACAACCCAGCCTGTTGGCCCGAGACAACAGCGACGGCGTCCTCGTCACGCAGGAGTTGGATATTTTTGAGAGTCTCCGCTCCGGCTCCCCAAGCGGTGTTCGAATCAAGCAGCGCATCGCACAGCGCGTTTCGGTCAGTCGCATGAGCCGACAAAACTTCAGGAGCGCGTGCCGGTAGCTCGTGATGAAAACGAACTGCGCCGGGATAAAACTCACGCAGCGCTGCCGGATCGCGCAGGTATTCCAGGAAGAGCTTTGTTTGATGCGGGATGCGATCGAAGGAAAGGGCCTCGACGCGCAGGCCGGATTCTTCAGGGGTGCTGTAACAAGCTGGTTCGGCGGTGCTCAATTTGTGATCACTCCTGCGTCGGGCATCTCAAGCGCATTCTACGCAGGATGCCCGGCTTGTGCCAGTGGCGACCCCGCGGCGCGAAACAGTAGCCCGTTGATTGAAACTTGGTAAGCAGAAATTGTTAGCTTGCTAATGAGGTGTCTGCGCCGACTGCTCTTGCAGCGCGGCATCCACCTCTCCTAAACATTTCCGAATCTCTTCGCGCGCAGATTCGTCTGGCTTTGGCAGCGGTAGGCGCGGCAAACCTCCGGCGTAACCTCGGAGCTCCAGCGCCGCCTTAAGTCCGCCAATGCCGAAGCGCGTGGTGACGGCCGCGGCCAGCGGAGACAGAGCCGATTGCAATCGCGCGGCTCGACCAAGCTCTCCCGCTCCCGCTGCGGCAAAGATGGCGAGACAAAGTTCCGCAGCCGCGCAACCAACCGCCAGGATTCCGCCGCGTGCGCCCGCTCGCAATCCTTCGTTAAAGACGGTTCCGTTTCCGGTCAGGACGGCGAAATCGCTGCGCGCCAACTTGACAGTTTCTTTGAGTCCGTCTATGTCCGCAGAACTGTCCTTGATACCAATAATGTTCTCGTGTTCGCTCAAGCGCGCCGCCGTCTCCGGCTCAATCTTTATTCCCGTAAGCGCCGGCATGCTGTACAGAATTACCGGCACGGGCGAAGCATCCGCGATGGCGTTGTAATGCTTGATGAGAACTTCAGAAGTAAGCGCGGTCCGATAAAAATGTGGCGTCAAGACTAACGCTGCATCGGCGCCAGCTGCCGCCGCACGCCTTATTTCCTCGATGGTTCCGCGCGTGCTTTGCTGGCCCGCGCCGGCGATCAACGAGAAATGACTCGGCACTTCGCGGCGGGCTGTTTCGATCACCGCGACATATTCGCGCTCATCCAAATGTACCCGTTCGCCAGTTGATCCCATCACCACGTAACCTGAGACTCCTACGTGGTTCCATTTCTGGATGTTCGCAGAGAGACCGTGGCGATCCAGACTTCCGTCGTTCAAAAATGGCGTAGTGATCGGGAGAAGCAGGCCGCGCAAACTTTCCGGTGAAAGACGTGCCGTCCGAAGTAATTGAGAATTGTCTTGGCTACCGCGTTCCAAGTGAAGATTATAGCGGGCCAATTAACACGCGGGCAAAAGCAGTTGTGAAGGTCGCCAGGAACAAAGGGGCCGGCCCACGAACCTGAACGAAATATGACCTTCGTTGAGATTCGTGGAGCCGCATCCTTTCGGCTTGGTTATTCCTTTAGGTCGCTCCCAGCGCACCCCAGGTGTCACGACCAACAACCCCGTCGGGTATTAGACCGTGCGCCGCCTGAAACTCTTCGACCGCGGCCGCAGTTGCCGGGCCAAAACGACCATCCGCCTCGATCCCCAGCTTAGTTTGCAACTCTGCCACGTCTGATCCGCGATCTTTAACCTTGATCGTGGCGCCGCGCATTCTCAGGCGAACGTGAAAGTGGTTGCCATGCCCCGGCGAGGGCCGGCTCAACCCTGCCGCGATCACGGTCGTGTCATTGAACAAGACAAGTTGGACCGGCGCCTTCTGCCACCAGAGTTCGATCAGCGCCGTAGTCAGACCTCGATCGTATTGAGGATCGGTGATGACGACCGGCGCGTTATTGCCGTCCTGGCGCACCGGCCTCACGTCAACGTCAACGCCCAGCCGGTGCGAAAGGTGAGGCGGCATTGGCCCACCGCCCCGCAGGGAGATCTGTCCGATTGAGAAAGGGCGCCCTGAATGAGCGGCATCCCATGCGGCGCCCACCGCTAGAGCCGCATCGATTGTCGATTGCTGTCCAAATTGAAATTCGCCGTGAGCGCCTCGGTTGTTGGTAACAAAGCCGACGCCGCTTTCGGGAAGTTGTGTGTTGATTTCCATAGTAGCCTCCGGTGAAGTAGTGTGGATTGGGAGTCGGCTCAGCCGCGTTAGCACGCGGCTCAACCGGCGGAAAAAAAGTGTGCGCGTGGTGGGCCAGACTGGAAAGAGCGACCGGCCTCACAGTTTGCCATTGGGCGGCAGCTAGTCGAAGCCTCGCGGACGGTCTGGTCGAAACTGACCCACCTCCCGCCTAGGTCAGTGCGTTAAAAAACTTTCGGAAATGCTGCGTTCTCTCCGGCACAGCATGCGGAGGATCGCCGTTCACTCGCTTCGACACCGCCAGCACATTGGCGTCGCTCGACCCTTGATCGCAGACCGCCCAAATACCGTTTGAGTTGAAGAAGAATCCCGCCGACGCCAGCGGATACTTGGTTGCGACCAGATCCGGATTGGCAACGCAATCTTCCCCGATGAAGTTAGTGAAGCTGCTGTAGTTTTTCTTTCCGGTCAACTGGATGTAGCCACGGCCGCGGAATTTGAACCCGTCGCCCGACGCTTCGTTACCATTTCCCATTCTGTCGGCGTAGACGTAGTTGGCAATTTTGGCGGGATTCTTCGCAAAGAGAGCAGGATCTCTTGCCGGGAAATACTTCTTGAAAGTTTTCAGCAGGCCAGCTGCGCTGTAGTTTAAGTTCTCTACAGTGGCTGTAAAATTGGCTGACTCGAGCGCGCACTGGGCCAGGAAGTGGGCCAGGCGTAGATCGCTCGTGATGCCAAACTTCTGCGCCGTCTCGGGAATCTGCGCGATCACGGCAGCGGGCAGGAGACCGGTAAGAGCAGCCAGGTTTAACCCCGGCGCGCTGACCGCGGAAGTGGCCGCACCCGCCGCGGCGCCGCCAGTCGAAGTGGTGGTGGACGAGGTTCCAGCGCCGCCGCCGGCCGACTGTAATGCAGCCATCGTGTTCGGCCCGGCCTTACCGTCCGCCGTCAAGCCCTTGCTCTTTTGAAAGGCAATTAATGCCGACTCAGTGCCCGGCCCGAAAGTTCCGTCCACTCCATTCGGGTCAAAGCCAAGCTGTTGGAGTTTGGTTTGTAGTGCAGTTACATCTGGTCCCGATGAACCTTGCTTTAATACTGACATGATAATCCTCCTAAAGTGTGTGGCCGCTCAAACGGTAGGACATCAGTTTGGAGCCGGTCCTGTTCGTTTTAGAATTTCCTTCTTAATGCTTTCCACGCCATATGTAAGGATGACTGCCGCTGCGGGGATTCCTCCATAGGCGCTGTGAACATCCAACTTTCCGGCCAGGTGGAGGATGAATCCTAGGGCCAAACCTACCGCCGTGCTGCCGGCAGCCAACGTGTAAGCTCTAGCCCTTGGACCATGCGTTTCGATCCACGAGCCCAGCAGTAGACTAAGGACTCCGCGGCCAATGTAGTTCACGATTCTTAACATGGATTAGCTCCTACTTTCCGAATCCTGGTGATGAAGTCAGCTGCCAAGTGCGCCCGCGGCAACTCCAAAGCCCTTACCCGCCAGGCGGTTTTTCGTCTACTGACTCTTCGGTCTTTTTCGCCTCAGGCAGCGCCTGACTTTGTTGCTCGGGAACCTTAAACCCTAAATAAGTACCCGCGCTAATTCCCATCAGCGCCAGCATCGTCGTACTGAATTCCGGCATCGCCAAATCTGCATAAACCCCGGCCAGAAAGAGCGCTCCCAGAACAACCGTCCAAACAATCATCTGAAACCTATGAAAGCTGACCCCATTTGCGTCAGTTACCAAATCCCTCCAGAAGCCTTCGGAAACTGGTTTCTCTAATCCTGCTTCGGCATCTGCGATGTTCGACGTAACCGTGTTGAGTCGTTCTTGTTTCTCAGCGCGCTCGATCGTTTTGGTTCTGACAGCCTCGCGATCAGTCGCGAGCAAAGCATTCGCCGCGTCAGTTCCACCTCGATTGTCCTTGATGGATTGGGCCAGGGCGACAATCTCATGATCCAACGCGGTGATTTCCGCGCCGAGCCTCGCTCTCTGCGGTTGCAGTGTTTCAAGAGCGCTATCAGCACTACCGCGTTTGCTGGCGTCGATCATCGCTGAGCCCAGGGCCGTTCCAGTTCCGATCCCGATGAGCACCAAAGCCTGCTCGGTCATGGTGAATTCCCCGGTTATCAAATAGATAAGCAGAAAACATCCGACTACCAGAAAGAACCACCAAGCCACTTGAACTTTTGCCAGGCTGTAAGGCTTTGACTCTCCTGCCGGAACTTTTGGTGGGCCGGAATCTCGCAGAAGGTTGCTATTTCTTGCCAGTTTCCAGCAGACGATAATTGCGACGATGAGTCCAATTAAGGAAACCAACGCCCATTTTTTTCGGAACAAGATCAAGTTGATTGTCGGAGGAGATTTCTCATCGGCAAACTTGATGGGCTGATCGTCCTTGAAGCCGGCACCCACCGTCACAGTTCTGAAGGTTTGATCCGGACTGCCCAACAGCGCATTCCATCCGTCCCTCGAAGTTGGTGTCCGCTCAAACCGGAATACCACTTCGTCTTTTCCCAATGAAACCGGATGGACTCCGTCGAGGGGCCGCCCACCCAAATAAAGAATGAGTTTCTCGGGCTTTACCTCGTTCCTCTTGTGAGCTTCGTAAAGTCCTTTGATCGCTACGCTGACGCTGTCGCCCATTCCCGCGCTTCGCGGATCATCTGTGTAAGCTCTGACCCCTGTGATCTCCAGCGCCACCGGAGTCGGTGTAGGGGTCGCGGCCAGAGTGTCGGCAGATGGTTCGGTTGCAGTGGCCTGTTCGGCTGCACCGCCCTGACCAGCACCAGCAGATTCCTGCGCGACTGCTACGACCGCCAGAAACCCGCAAGTGATAGCCATAAGCATTACGGGAAAAACAAATCTGATCTTTGGTAGACCCATCGTGAAAGACCTCCTCAGGGGCAAGATGTACTTTGAAGATCTGAATCCCTTGCTACCGCTATTCTTTCTCCAGCAATGAGGCGTGGCTCAACTTCCTCCACTCCACTCCACGCCGCATCGCCCAGGCATTAGATCGGGGCTAGAACGGTTTGAACTTGGCGAATAGCGTGTCAAGATCAAACGTAAAGCCAAAATTTGCTCTGACCTCTTTTTCTTTTATCAACTCCGTCCGGTTCGCAAAGCTCACGGAGATGGGAAACTTAATACCCAAGCCCTTGATGGGAATTCGCAGGCCGATTTGGGCCAAAGCAATATCACCCTTCGTGTTCGGCACCATGGTGCCAGCTTGAGTGAACGAATCCTCCATCAGGCGCTGATACTTCCCACTCCCCCAGAGCACAAACTGACCAGCCTCGCGAACGCTGCCAAAGGGAATATCAAACTGACCTGAAAAATTGAAATCGCGGATCCGACCGATGGGTTGGGCACCCGCCAACGGAGTGGGTTTCTTGTTGAAAAATGTCAGGGAACCGTTGAAGGTAAAATCTGTTCTGCCTCCGGGACCCTTTTCGGCGATGAAAGTAATATTGGAGGTATCGGGCGCATTGGCTTCCCGCTTGTTGGTGTAGTCCAGGGTAACCAGCGTGCCTTTGGCGATCTTGTCCAGGACGGAATCCCTTCCCTGCAAGTAAACGCCGATGGAATTCTCGATGCCGTTTAGTTGGGTAATGGTCTGGGGAGACAACTCGGCCACCGGTAGTTTGTCGACCTGACTCCGAAGGACGGATTCAACTTGATCGTTCGACGCCGCGGCTAACAGCGATTGGGTTTCCGCATACCATGCTTGCAACACCGGGTCGCGCCATGCTAACGGGCTAGTGGTATTTTCAGTGGCTACCAGCGCGCTCAAGCTATTGTTGATCGTGTTCGTAAATTGCTGTGCCTGTTTGGAAAGAAAATCGTTCCATTCTTTGGCATACATACTGGGCCGGCGGTTATTAATAAACTCAAATCTGCCCGAAACCGAGGAGAGTTGTTGCTTACTCGCGGTGAAAACTCCCGGCTGCGGCCCACGTTCGGTATCAAACGAAAACGCGAAGGAAGTCTTGCGGAGCAAGCGAGTCATCACATCCTTTTCATCCTCAATAAAACTGCTTACCAATCCGTCATTGTTGAGCGCATGGAATATTCCGAGCGGATTACCCCGGAAGGTGACTGTTGTGCCGCTAATACTTTGCGTCAATGCTCCATTCTCCGTAGCAAATCCCAGGATGGCGGGCGCTCCTCCTTTCACAACCAGCGAGGTGCTGCCTGAGCTCGCTGGAGTGCTGCCAACCTGTTTGTCGACACGCGCTTCTTCTGCCTCAAGTAGAAACGTCGGCGTACTGCGCTTGGCTATCAGAAGGACAACCAGATCAAAATAATCAGGGGCGTTTGGACCGGCCAGTTTTACTTGTCGATTAGGCCGCTGCTGGACGACCCTAACCAGATCACACAATTTATAGTCAACCTGTGAGACGGCTTTTGCATTCTGACTGCTTAACGCGCTGAGTTCGGCGCAACTCTTTTGAGTAGTTTGATTATT
>JANMVC010000718.1:0-1854 GCA_031392315.1 Pyrinomonadaceae bacterium
TCCTTTGGCAAGTATCTGTGTGCCCACGAGCATATCGATTTTGCCTTCGCTGAAGTCAAACAGAGACTTCTCAAACGAGCCGCGCCGCGCCGTTGTGTCTCGATCAACGCGCGTGATTCTGAGGGCAGGGAAGAGCGCGGCCAGCATTGTTTCAAGCTGCTGCGTGCCTTCGCCTACGTAATAAATGTACTTCCCCGCGCAGCTCGGACACTTCGAAGGCGCTGGCTCGCGATGGCCGCAATAGTGACAAATGATTACCGCTTCACTCTTGTGGTAGGTCAGCGTTACATCGCAGTTTGGACACTGAACGCTTTCGCCGCACGATCGGCAAAGGACAAAACTCGAGTAGCCGCGGCGGTTCAGCAGAATTATCGACTGCTCGTTTTTCTGGTGCGTTACTTCGATGGCCTTGAGCAGTTCATCGGAAAAGACCTTCGGTTTTTGGTGCCGGGCAAACACCGCGCGCATATCGATGAGCTCGGCGGCAGCCATCGGCCGGTTGTGAAGTCGGTCAGGCATCTCGAGGTAGCGATACTTGCCGGTGTTGGCGTTGTGAAACGACTCCAGCGAGGGTGTGGCTGATCCGAGGATGACCACGGCCGACTCTTTTTGGGCGCGCACGATCGCGGTGTCGCGCCCGTGGTAATGAGGCGAATCCTGTTGCCGGTAAGTTGATTCATGCTCTTCGTCTACGATCACGAGTCCAAGGTTCTCGATTGGAGCGAAGACGGCGGAACGAGTTCCGATAACGATGCGTGCGTCGCCATTGCGAACCCGCGTCCACTCGTCAAAGCGCTGGCCGCGCGACAAGGACGAATGGAAAATTGCTACCTGGTCGCCAAAATGCGCGCGCAGGCGGCGGGAAAAAACTGGCGTCAGGGCAATCTCCGGTACCAGCATCAGCGCCGAACGGCCAAGTTCCAAAGCGACGCGCATGGCGCGAATGTAGACTTCGGTCTTGCCGCTGCCGGTAACACCGTGTAGCAGAAACGGGGCGTATACCCTGGCTCGGAGAGGCTTGTTGATTTCGTTTAGAACCGCTATTTGTTGGCTGGAGAGGTCGTAATCCTTGACGGGCGGGAAGGTAACATCGCCGAGCGGATCACGGCGCGAGTCTTCCTCGAAGAGTTCGATCAGTTGCTTTTTCTCGAGTGTGCTGACGGCCGAGCTACTAACTTCCGCCGCCGCAAGCAACTGCGCGAGCGCGACCGACTCGCGACCTTTCAAGGCTTCCAACACCCTGAGCTGTGCCGCGGTAAACTTTAATGGAGATGTTTTCGGCGTTTCATCTGCTGGATTGGCTAGGCGCACCCGCCGCTGGCGCTTTGGCTTTACGAAATCACTGGCGGCTCGCTGAAGCAAGTGCACCAGGCCCTCGCGTTCAAGTTCGCGCATCAGGCTGGTCGCGTCACGGCTATTGAACTGACCGGAGAAGGCACTCGTGCTGATCTCACCTGAGTTAGCTAAGAATTGCAGCATCCGCTGTTTCAACGAAGGGTCGGACGGCAGTTCACGAACGGAAGCGCGCCCTTGATCGCTGATCACCAGAAACTGTTCGACGTTGGGACTAATTCCGGGCGGTAGAGCAGCCTTAATCACTTCGCCCCAGGGGGCCAGATAGTATTCAGCGACCCACTTCGTTAGTTCCAGAAGTTGGGGCGTGACGAGCGGGATGGCGTCGAGGATCTCCTGCGCGTCCTTAACGTCTGATTCCTTCAGACTGGTGCCTTCGCGTAATCGTTCGTGTAGGGCGACGATGTACCCGGTTAAGACTCGCCTGCCGAAAGGCACGACAATTCGCGAGCCGGCACGCGCGAGGCGGCCCATCGCGGGAGGGAGGCGGTAGAAGAATGT
>JANMVC010000056.1:0-16900 GCA_031392315.1 Pyrinomonadaceae bacterium
TATGAATCACGTCCGAAACCGGAGCGGAACAGGTTGTAAGTTTCGCCGGCGAATCGGTAGAGATTGTTAATCGGGTCGGCGCCGGCAGTGCCGGGCTCGGGGCCGGGCGTGTATGGGTCGCCTTCGTGGCGCACGTCGAAAGGAGCGCCGTAAGACGGCGTGTAGATGATGCGGTCGAGGCCGTGCGGATTCAGGTTGATGCGATTGAGCTGCGTACCTTTGGTCGCGTCAATCCAAACCTGCTCGCGCATGGCCTTGCCGTCAGTGATCTCAATCGAATAAGCCAAAACGCTCGAGCCGCGCTGACCTTCGAGCAGGCCCGTGCGATAAATGCTCAACTCGGTCTTGGCGACGCTGATGCCAGCGGCGGACTTGCTCGCGAAGTTTCCAGCCTGGGCGGCGCTGAGCCGTGGCGTTTTGTTAGCACTAACTGCGGGAACAAAATGCCCGTTGACACCCGTCACGCCGCGCGAGTTCATATGAACCACGACGCGGGCGCCGAAAACTTTCAAGCCTTTGTACATTTGGTCAAACTTGACGTGAGTCGCGCCGATCTTGTCAGTTGAAACGTTGTTCACTTTCAGCGCGCTGGCCGAAACTGAATCGCTCGGCATGGCCGAACTTCCGACCAAACTCCGCTCCGTAGCGCTCATGCCGATGAGGTCGCCGTTTTGACTTAGGAAAGCGCGCGCACGCATCTCGGGAGTACCGAGAAGGTTGTCGGCGCTGGGCAAAGCGGCTGTGCCCTTCGCCCGCACAAAGTCGTAGACGCCGGTCGCGCCAGCCACATGACTGGAAATTTGAGTCGCGCTGGACGACTGCAATCGCGCCAAAGCTTGTGCGGCTGATGGAACAGCTACGGCTGCCGCAGCCCGACTCGCGGTGGTTGTTTGCACCTGAGCAGAAGAACCCGTGGGGAACTTGCTCGTGTAGATGAACGCTCCGGCGAGCACGAGGACGACGAGCGACGAGGCTCGAATTAGATTTTTAGTTGTCATTAGTTTTCTTTCCTGAGAGTTTTTTCTTTGCCAGATCTTTTTGAAGCCGAGTCGGCTCTTTTGCGAACGCGTCATGTTGGGTCTCCTGTCGGGCGGCTGAAAACTTTGGGAAACCTGGTTAACGTTTCAGGCCGGCGTCTTCGCGGGCAGTGGAACCAGGCAAATAGCTAATCTGCGACGTTGACAGGATATGGAGCGGGGTTGAGGAATCCTTGAGGAACTAACTTGAGGTTGAAAAACGTGTACAACCGCGGCGCTTGAGTTCGGATTTTCTAATCGCGACCTTCCAGGATCGCTAGCAAAATTGTCAGAGGCCGGTAGACACGCGGCCGATCAATGCTTCTTGATTGCAATTTCAAAACAATCTTTCGCTTCAGAAGATCTGGTGGTTGAGGAAACGAAAACGATCCACGAAACAACACGAAGCCACGCGAAATCGAGGGTCTCAATTTCAAGCTGAGCGTGTGATTGAGTGGCGACTAAAAAAATGGGGCGCCACCGAAGTGACGCCCCTGCAATCGTCGTAGCGAACGGCCCTGCCTACCTAGTTGCCGAACGCCTCGACTTCAACGATGCGCGAGTAGTAAACACGCGCGTTCAAAACATGAATCCTGATCTTCGTAGTGGCGACGCCGGGGAACAACACTTTCGTAATCACCTTGTTGTTCCCGCGGATTTCGCCGCCTGGCACCGTGAGCCACGCAGTGCCATTCCAATACTGGACATCGAAATCGATCAGTCCGTTGACCTCGCAAGTCATCGCATCCGTTGGCTCGCTCGGACTCTTGAAGTTGTCCTGCAAGGTGTAGACGCGAATCTCATCGATCGTCTTCGATCCCGCGAAGGCCACCTCGAGATCGTCTGGCCAGACACCGCGCGTGGCATCGTTCCAGCCGCCGCCATTTTCCCAGTTTGCGCCGGCGCGTTCGCCGTCGATGGCGCCGCTGGGCAGATAGCTGCGCAGGCTGGTGAATGATGACGACGCGGTGGCGATGCCGCCATTCAAGGCGAGCGCGACGTTGAGCCGCGGCACCGGAATCTGAAACTGAGTGCCGCCGCGAGTGCTGTCGGAACGCGCTGCGTTACCCTGCGCCGCAACCGATGCCGCACCGCGAAGTCCGGTAAGTATCGAGCCGCCGGCAATCGGCGCGTGGCCCGCCGCGACAAATGGATTGAACTTGGTCAGCGCCGCCTTGACGGTGATCGTCTTAGTTGCCTGATCAAACGATCCGCTGTCAGCAGCCCCTCGGTCCGTGTAGGTCATGCCGCCATTGCCGTTCCGAATAGCAGTTCCAAAGCGATAGGTTTGCGCGCCGGCGCCGTCAGTCTGCGCCAGCAAGAAAAACTGATCGCCACGGTCGGTCGTAGCAAAACTAAACAGACCGGTGGGACTCATGACTGAGCCTGGGGCGTTGGCAGCGAAATTGATCCGCCATGTTGCGTTCGGTGGAACGGCCGTCAGGTCAGTCACCTTCATCTTGCCCACCAAAACGAGGTTATTGCTTGGTCCCTCGGTCGAATAAGTGATGGACGTGATATCAACAGGCTCATTCTGGTTCAGGATCACCGTAGAAGTACGGGCATCCTGCGCCGGATCAACTACCTGCGAGCCGTCGGTCGAGAAGGGAGGCGCCGCCGGCAATCCCGAACCCTCGACGGGTGCCGGAACGCTGCCGCCGTTGACGGTGGGTCCGGAAACCTGGCGCGTCACAAAGGTATTTCCGTCGTAATCATTATGGTCATCGGTGTAAGCGATAACGGCCGCGCCTGAAGGATCAAATGCCACCTGGAAGTAGTCGATCAGGTTGCGATTGACGTCTGTCGACGTTGGACTGAGGCCGGCCAGCGAGATGTTCGAAGCGTGGTGAACGTGATCGCTTGCCCTTACCTGACGCACGGTTGGACTGCCCGTATTCGCGTTTGTTACCTGCGCGAAGAAGACATTCCAGTCGGAGTCGTTGTTGTTTACCTCGCTGGCAGTGCCGTACCAGACGATGCCGACTGATCCGGGTACCGTGCCGGTTTCCATCCAGGGCAGCAGGTTTTTAGTCACCTCTGGGCCATTGTTGATCTGGATAGGCGCACTCCATGTGTCGCCCTTGTCGGTGGAATATTTGAGGTAAATGTTTGTGCCGTCAGAGTAGTTGACGTAGAGCGTGCCGTTCGGCGTGCCATCGTCAGCAACCTTAACCACAAAGAAGAGGTTGGCTCCGTTGGCTGGTCCTGCCTGCTTGCAGGTATAGGTCAGAGGTTCGTCTGCCGGCGTGAGCGGCGTGCCCACGCAGACCTGGCCCGACGAACCGCTGATGTAAACCGTACCGGTCGCCTTGTGCACATCGATATAACCAGCCTGTCCAATTGGGCCGGCAGTGCGCGCCGGGCCAAAAGTGAACCCGCCATCTGTCGAGCGCTGAATCATTGAAACCGCCGGCGCCAACGTGCGGTAGAAAATGTAGACGTTGTTTGAGCCGACAGCTTCGAACCACTGACGATCGTCGCCGGGTATGCCGCCTGTGATGTTGCCCGCCGGGTTCTTCTGGAACGTGATGCCGCGATCGGTTGATTTGGCGACAGAGATGTTGGCGAGCGCCAAACTCGTAAACGCCAGCGTCGGCGGTGCATTCGGATCTTCAGTCGCACTCGCCGGGAATGTGACAGCCAGATCGACGTCGCCGCCGCCATCCGCGACCAGCGAAGGCTCGGCTTCTCCGGTGAAAGCGTCAGGCTGGCCCCGGTAGATCGGGTTGCGCATGTTCGGATCGTACATCGGATTGGGTTGGCCATTCACCGTCGGCCGCAGATCGAAATACCAAAGGTCGCAACCTGCCGGGACGCCGCGAATTCCCGCGACGTAGGTGTTGCCGAATTTATCAACGCGCAACGAAGGTTCGCCGTCGCGAACAGTGGCGGGCGCGTGCAGCGGCACGTTGGGACTGAAGTTTATGCCGCCCTTCACATACGTAACGCCCCCGCCGCCGGGGGTGGGTGTCGGCACTGCTTCACCGGGAGCGAGCACCGGCATCGTCACTTTTGAGTCGCAGGGCCCGAGCGTGCCGGGAAGGGTTCCGGGACAGGCCGCCTGCGAGTCGTAAAAGATCTTGGTGTTGTTTTGCGAGTCAATGAATACCGGATCTATGTGGAGGACAATATTGTTTGCCGCAATTATTTCCGGTAGAAATATTTTGGACGTCAAGAGCTTCGGGACATTCGGCAGATCCGGGGTGGCCCTCACCCTCTCTTCATATTTCATGACCCCGTCCGCCCAAACCCGGATTGTCCAGTCGGCATTTCCGAGCCCGGCACCGCAGGCGCCACACGAGGCCCACCATTCTGCTGTCATTTCGCCACCGAGGCGGGTAGGCCCGGAGTTCCATATCCAGTTTGGGTCGTAAAAGCTGCGGTCAGCCGTGCCGGAAACTGCGGGGTTGGCCACCACCCAGCTCGCCGCCTGATTAGAAGCATCGAGCGCCGCGCTGGTCGTCAGGAAGGGCCCATCGCAGTTAAGAATGTCCGCCTGCCCGCTACCCGTGCATGGTGTCGGCGGGGAGCCGCCTGAATCGTGCGCATTGCCATGGAAGTGAAGCACTGTCGGCGTGACTGCGCGCACGACGGTGGTCACCGAGGGCATCAGCGCGGCAGCCGCGCAGATCGCGGCTACAAAAACGAGTGTGATCGCGACTTGTAAACGCGCTGAACGAATGTTTAGCCTGGTTGCAGGCTGCGACTTGGTTGAAGGCGCGGCGGTTAGCTGACGGGACATGCTGGAGTCTCCTTTGATAGATCGAATGTCATTTGCCGACTGATACTGGTTGAGGTTAGGAATCTAAAACGCGGTGGTTGAGAAAAACTTGAGGATTGAGGAATTTGGTTTTCTTTCGTGCAGCTTAGTGTGGTTTCGTGGATCGTTTGGAACCGGACCCTAAGCACACGATCCACGAAATCTCACCAACTATGCTGCACTACAAACGCCGTTCGAGATTCAGCCGTCAATCAAAGGTGCGTAGCAGGCGATACGAAGTTAGAAACTGCGGGTCGTTACCGAGCGCTTCAAAAACGTAAGCGGGATGCTTGCCTCGCGCCGGCACCCGCCAAATGTAGGTGTGGTTTGTGCCATCAGTTTTATGTTGGGCCCGGGTCAAGTCACCCACATCGCTGTAGCGCAGGCGGTCGCTCGCGTCCGCGCGCGCGATGGCGGTAATCCAGCGCACCACCTTTGTTTTCGCGTCGAATCTTATGCCCACGTAGGATATGCGGCCATCGCGAAGCTCCCACACGTCGTGCTTCATCCGATCAGCGACTTGTCGGGTTCCGACTTTATCCAAACGCCGGCGTGCCTCTGTCTCGCTCATCCCGGGGCGAACGCCAAAAACATCGCGCGGCGGGTCTTTGGCCCATGTTGGAGAGGCGCTCAAGGCAGAGACTGCGAGCAGCAAACTAAGAAGAAAGATTTTTCTGGTCATCGTGCATATACCTCGTCCTGTACCTCGTCCTTCGGAAGCGTCGCTGACTTAACTCCGAAGTTTATCGCGCGATTCGGAGTGTCTTCAGAGCCTACTCCCGCAAAGTTGAGAAATACTTGGGCTAACAGACTTGAGTATTACAAACATGTCAAACAATAGGCGTTTGCGGCTGGATACGCCTTAAACAGCGGCACTTATCGGGTTTGGCGCCGATCATCCTCGGGTTCGCCAGAAAATCGACCGCCGGGGCGGAATTCCTAAGGGCGGCTCTCGATTCGCTAAAGCCCTGGCTTGCAGTTGTTTGCGTCAGTCCAGCGTACCTCAAGAATTTCTCAAGCCTTATCGTTATTCTCCCATCGTAGGAAAACTCCAAAAAGACTTGTTTGGGTGATTGATAACCGGATCGGCAAAGCCGGGGAAATCGCTTTCCGGTTCACAACCAGAGATTCAGTGGTGCAAAAACTTTCTATCGCAGTTTGGCGAAAACTTGATGCCGCCTCGCAAATGGGGCTTCCCCTGCGGGGGTACAGCGTGATTCCTCCGGCAAAGTCCGCTGGAGGTGGGCAGGCGGCGGACGAGGTCCGCGCAACAAATCGAAGCGCTACTCGACCTTGTGACTCAATGAAATTGACCCGAACCACAACTGAATACCCAGGAACGCGCAGAGCAGAATTCAGAGAGGCTTCGCTTATGACTACGCTTTCTCGTGATCACCAAACTGGCGCCAGCGCCACACTCGCTCAAACTGCGCGTGCCACCATGATCAATTTCGCATACTTATGTTTGGCCGCGGCATTGCTCGCGGTTTCAGCCGGTCCCGCGTGGGCCCAACAAGCTGTGGTCAGCGGTTCGTCCCAGGCGGCAGCGTCAACGTCGCCCGCTTCGTCCACTGGCTCTGGTGCCACTGAAGACCGCTATCGCATTGGCCCCGGCGATGTGCTCGACATTCGCGTCTTCAACAAGCCGCAGTTTTCGCGCGACAGCGTACGCGTTGACGGACGCGGCATGATTCGCATGCCTCTGATCCAAACTGAGATTCAGGCGGCGTGTCGCACCGAGGCGGAACTGGCGCGGGAAGTTACGTCGCAATATTTGGAATACCTGCGCAACCCGCAGGTCGACGTTTTCATTCGAGACTTTCAATCGCAACCCGTGTCAGTGCTCGGCGCGGTACGCACGCCGTCGCGATTTCAACTCCAACGCCGCGTGCGCCTGTTGGAATTGATTTCGCATGCAGGTGGGCCAAACGACGCTGCGGGACGGTCCATTCAGGTCGTGCATACAGCAACGCCTTCAATGTGTGAAACCGGTGCGCCGGCCGAGTCGGAAGAAACTACTGCCCTCGACAATTACAAACTGGATGACACGCTGAAGGGCGAAGCGGCGGCGAATCCTTACGTGCGTCCCGGCGACGTGATCAGCGTCTCGGAAGCTGAGCAGGCTTTCATCGTCGGGAATATCCTGAGGCCGCAAGCCATTTCGTTGAAGGAACGCATTACGGTTTCCCGGGCTGTGGCGATGAGCGGCGGCACGTTGCCTGACACGAAAAGCGATCGTGTGCGGATCGTCCGCCAACCGCCCGGAAGCGCCAGCCGCACGGAAATCATTGTGGACTTGAAAGCCATCGATAAACAGAAGGCCGAGGACATTGTGCTTCAGGCAGGCGATATCGTTGACGTGCCGACCTCCGGTGCAAAACGGCTCCTGCGAAGTTTAGTAGGCGCGGTGATTCCTTCGGTGGCTCAGTTACCGACGCGCGTGATTCCCTAAAACATGCGGCGCGAACCGTTGTTACAAAGTTGAACTAAACCCATACCCGTTTAGGTGAAAACGATGAAAGAACAAATAGAGCCAGGCAACAACATTCCGAAAGTGACCGCACTTGCGAAGGCCGAGTCGTTTATTCCTTCGTCCTACTACAGCTACGACCAGGGCGAGGGCGACAAGGGCGGGTACTCGCGGCTGCATGACTACCTGCGGTCGGCGCGGAAACGCATCTGGCTAATCCTTGGCATCATGGTTGTCATCACGGCGCTGGCCGCTTTCTACATGGCCCGCCAGCCGGACGTGTATGAAGCGAAGGCCAATGTGCAGGTTGACCTCGAGGTCAGCAATCCAGTGCTCGGCTCGATCAAGAGCAATTCATTTATTCTCAATGCGCCTTCTCAGGATCCGGGTTACTTCAACACCCAGCTCCAAATTCTTTCGAGCGCCAACCTGCTGGGCCGCGTCGTCAAGACACTCGACCTCGCCAACAATCGGGCGTTTGTAAACCCACAGTCTGTTCAGGACCGTTCGACCTGGGACAGTTTCAAACGCATGGCCGGCTTCGGCAAGAAAACTGCGCCCGACGATCAGAACAAGCTGGTGGAACGCCTGCCGCTCAATGAATCGTTGGCGCCCGCAACATCGCGCGAAGACATCGTGGAAATGAATCGGCTCTCGCCATACGTCGAGACCCTGCAAAGATCGTTGACGGTGAAACAAATCAACGACACACGGCTCATCGAAATTCGTTTCAAGCATTCTGATCCGCAGGTGGCCGCCAAAGTTATCAATGGCATCGCCGACGCTTTCGCGTATTCCAATCTCGAGCGCAAAACCGAGACCAGCGACAAGGCCGGTGATTTCCTGCAAAAACGCATCATCGAACTCCAAAGCGAAATTCGGCGCGGCGAAGAAACTTTGATTAACTACGCCAAGAACCACCAGATTATTTCGCTCGACGCCAGCCAGAACACCGTGGTGGACCGGCTGTCGGGTCTCAACAAGCAACTCATGGAAGCCGAGAATGAACGCAAGCTCGCCGAGTCGGCCTATCGCGCGAGCCAGGCCCCCGGCGCCGCGGAAGCGCTGGCTGAAGAGTCGGCCAAGCTTGCGGCTGAAGCAGAGACGAAGCTGATTGAGTTGCGGCAAAAACGCGCGGACCTGCTGGTGGAGTACACCGAAAAGGTCCCGGAGATTAAGCAGATCGACGAACAAATCGCGGAGCTTGAGAAGCAAGCGAAGAATTCACGACAGCAGGCCGTAACTGTTCTGACCACTAATCTCGCGACCCGTTACCGCCAGGCGTTTGCCGCCGAGCAGGCGCTGCGAAAGTCGTTCAACGAGCAGCGTGGCGAAACGTTGACGCAAAACGAAGCGGCCGTGAACTACCGGATCATTCAGCAGGAGATTGAGACGAACAAAGGTTTGCTGGAGGGACTACTGCAACGCTCGAAGGAAAACGATGTGGTGGTTGCGGGAACGCCGAACAACATTCATGTCGTTGACTATGCGACTGTCCCCAAAGCTCCGGTTGGTCCAAAGCGTCTCGAAGGCATCGGCCTCGCGCTGCTGCTTTCCTTTGTGCTGGGGATCGCGTTTGCGCGTTACCTGGAATATCTGGACGACAGCATTCATTCGTCTGACGATGTCGAGAAGATCTTGCATCTACCTGCCTTGGCGGTTATTCCCTCGATTGGAAATTCGGCGCGCCGCCGGTTGTTGTCAACAGTGACATCTCTGCAAATGAAGAGCGATTTCCAAAGCGAACTGCTCATCGATTCCGATGCGCGCTCGCCCCTCGCAGAAGCTTATCGCCATCTGCGTACATCAATCCTGCTGTCGTCAGCCGGAGGCGCGCCGCAAACTTTGCTGGTCACCTCCAGTCAACCGGCGGAAGGAAAAACTACGACGGCGGTCAACACCGCCTTGATTCTCCAGCAGACCGGCGCGAGCGTGCTGCTGATCGACGGCGACATGCGCCGCCCGCGACTGCATTCAATTTTTGGCCTGGATAATCAGACGGGCCTCAGCACAATTCTCTCCAGCAAGATGAACGACGCCGAGATGCTCGCGCTCGTCGAGCGACACGACGCTTCCGGGGTCTACGTGCTCACCGCGGGAACCATTCCGCCCAACCCTGCGGAACTGATCGGCTCGGAAACGATGCAACGCCTGATCAGCACGCTCAAGCAGAAGTTTACGCACATCATTATCGACTCGCCGCCGATCGCTTCGTTTACCGATAGCGTCCTGATCGCGTCGCTGGTTGACGGAGCGTTGCTGGTGGTCCACGGCGATCATGCCTCGCGCGCAATCGTGCGTCGCTCGAAACAGATGCTGCACGACGTGGGCGCGAAAATCTTCGGTGTGGTCCTGAACAACGTCAGCATCGCACCAAACGATTACTACTACGGCACCTACTATCAGCAGTACTACAAAGGCGATGAAAGCATGAACAGCATCGGTTCGTGATTTAGACCGTCCGACAAACTTTTCGGTTTGTCGTAGATGTCCGGCAGGCTAAAGGCTTGTCGGACATCCAACCGACCCACGCGGCCAACATCTGGGCTGGCTATTCCTTCCTGGACAAACTACTTCTGACGGCAAAATCGAGCTAGACTACGCGTCTGTAAACCCGATGAAAATCCTGTACCTCAGCGCGTGTGCGCAACTGGGCGGCGCGGAGAAAAGTCTGCTCGACGTTTTCGCCAGCATGCGCGCGGCGAAACCTGATTGGCCACTCCACCTCATCGTCTCCGAGGATGGCCCACTCGTTTCCCGCAGCATCGCGCTCGGTGTGCCGACAACCGTCGTGACTCTTCCTTCAGCACTGGCGCGTCTCGGAGACTCGGCAGTAGGCGGACCAGCTGGACATCAACAAAGCCGCTGGTCACTGCTGACCCGATTGGTGTCGGCTGCTCCAGCGATTGCTCGTTACACACGCAAGCTGCGCCAAGCTATTCGCGAGCTGGCGCCCCATGTTATCCACTCAAACGGCTTCAAGATGCACCTGCTCGGTCTGCGCGCCAAGCCAGCGCGCGTCCCGATTATCTGGCACATTCACGACTATGTTTCGGCGCGACCGCTGATGGCCCGTTTGCTGCGCCACTACGCCAAGCGCGCGCGGTTGGCCGTTGCCAATTCCAGCAGCGTTGCGGACGATCTGACGCGCGTTTGCGGAGACCGAATTGCGGTCCAGACGATTTACAATGCGGTTGACCTGGACAATTTTTCGCCCGTTGGCCCAACGCTCGACCTTGACGCCTTGTCCGGCTTCGCCTCAGCCGCACCGGAAACAATCCGAGTGGGCCTGTTGGGCACGCTCGCCCGCTGGAAAGGGCATGAAACTTTTTTGCGTGCGATGGCGCAGTTGCCTACCGACCTTCTCGCACGCGGCTACATCGCCGGCGGCGCGCTTTATCAAACAAATGGCAGCCAGCACTCTTTGACGGAACTTAAGGAACTGGCGGCGAAGCTCGGCGTCTCCGAGCGGGTTGGTTTCACCGGCTTCATCGATGAGCCGGCAGCGGCGATGAGGTCGCTCGACATTGTGGTCCACGCCAGCACCGAGCCCGAGCCGTTTGGTCTGGTGATCGTCGAAGGAATGGCTTGCGGGCGCGCAGTCGTCGCCAGCCAGGGCGGCGGGGCCGCGGAACTGATTTCGGTGGGGACAAACGCGCTGGGCCATGCGCCGGGCGATGCGGAAGCTTTGGCGAAGTGCATCACGCGTCTGGCAACTGACAGCGATTTGCGCCGCAGGTTGGGCGACGCGGGGAGAAGCACTGCCGAACAACGATTCGATCGAGCGCGCCTGGCGACGGAGCTTGCGCCCCTTTACGAAGAGGTCAGAGATCAGAAGTCAGGGGTCAGATGAAAAGAATCCGGCAAGAACCGGATTCAATATCCGACACTAACCAAATTGAAAGTCAACAAACTGTATAGTCTTATGAAGCTATGCAAATCAATTCAGCCAAAAGTTGACTGTCTATCAAAAAGCTTATGAGCTTGCCATGAGGGTATTTGAGGTCAGCAAGCATTTTCCAGGCGAAGAGAGATTCGCATTGACAGGTCAAATTCGTCGGTCATCACGTTCTGTATGTTTGAATTTGCGTGAGGCTTGGGCGAAGCGGAGATATGCTGCGCACTTTATCAGCAAGTTGACGGATTGTGACGGTGAAAATAGTGAAACTGATTCCTCGCTGGACTTTGCACGGGACTGTCACTACATCACTCTCGAGCAACACTACGAGCTGACTTCTCTTTGTAAGGAAATCGGCAAGATGCTCGGGAGCATGCTCAGGAATCCCAGGGTTTTTCTGACCGCTGACTTCTGATCTCTGACTTCTGACTTCCGACTCCTGACTTCTGTTTTATGCGCGTTCTTCATATCCACAGCGGCAATATGCACGGTGGCGTGGAAACGCTGATGACCACCCTCGCGCAGCACCGTGATCTGTCCCCGGCGATGGAGCCGCATTTTGCACTCTGCTTTGAAGGACGATTGAGCGAAGAGCTAACCGCTTCCGGCGTTCCTGTTCACCGGCTTGGCAAGGTCAGAATTAGCCGGCCGCTCGGCATCATGCGAACGCGCCGGGCGCTGACAAAACTATTGCGCCGCATTCCTTTCGACGTGGCTATCTGCCATTCGGCCTGGTCGCAATCGCTGTTTGGGCCAACTGTCCGGGCGGCAAACGTGCCGTTGGTTTTCTGGCTGCATGGCGAGGCGCATGGGCGACATTGGCTCGAACGTTGGGCGGCGAAAACTCAGCCGGACTTGGCGCTGGTCAATAGCCGGTTCACGGCCCAGACGTTGCCGAATATTTACCCCCACACGCGCTCTGAAGTGATCTACTATCCAGTCGCCCCGCCCACAGAAAATTATTCTAACGAGGATCGCCGAGCGACACGCGCAGAATTGCAGACACCGCAGGACGCCGTCGTAATCATTCAGACGAGCCGTATGGAAGCGTGGAAGGGACACACCCTGCATCTGGAAGCATTAAGCATGCTGAAAGATTTGCCGGGTTGGATGTGCTGGCAAGTTGGCGGTGCGCAACGCCCGAATGAGATCGAATACTTTGAGAACTTGAAGGCGACAGCCAACCGCAAGGGGATCGGGGATCGTGTTCGCTTTCTAGGCCAGCGTGCGGATGTGCCCAAACTTTTGGCCGCCGCAGACATTCACTGCCAGCCGAACAGCGGGCCGGAGCCCTTCGGAATAGTTTTCATTGAGGCCCTGCAGGCGAAGCTGCCCCTGGTCACCACTGCCATCGGCGGAGCGTGTGAAATCGTCGACGAAAGCTGTGGCGTGCTGGTCCCGCCCGGAGATGCAACGGCGCTGGCTGCATCGCTCAGAAGTTTGATCGAAAACGAAAACCTGCGACGGACGTTGGGCGCAAATGGGCCTCGGCGTGCGCATGAGCTATGCGATCCCGTGAAGCAAATAAAGCGACTCGGCGCGACCCTGGCAACGGCTGCCGATCCGACTGCGGTTAGTCCCATCGCGCCACAGGAAGTTACCGGATGAGCACTGCGGCACTTGCAAATCATGCCGAGGTCGAAGCGCGGGCGCGCCAGAGCCAGGGCACAAGCGACGCGGCTATCTATCAAATGGTCGCCACAGCTTTGTCGAGTCGCGGGGTTGCCGGTGGCACGCTCGTCGACGTGGGTTGTGGCGCGGGCCAGCTCCATGCGTTCGTACACGCCCGCTTCACCCGCTACATCGGAGTAGACGTAGTGCGTTACGAAAATTTTCCGGCCGCGGCGGAATTCACCCAGGTAGATTTGGACACGGGCCGGGTTGCGTTGGCTGATGCGAGCGCCGATGTAGTAGCGGCGGTAGAAACGATCGAGCATCTCGAAAATCCGCGCGCGTTTATGCGTGAACTGGTGCGGCTAACCAAACCGGGCGGCTGGGTAGTGGTGACGACGCCAAATCAACTGAGCCTTTTGAGCCTGTTCACACTGGCGGTCAAGAAACGTTTTTCGGCTTTTCAGGACGTGCATTATCCTGCGCACCTAACCGCGCTGCTCGAAGTGGACCTAAAGCGAATCGCACGCGAGTGTGGTTTAGAAGAAATCGCCATTGACTACAGTTGCGCGGGGCGTATGGTGCTGACTCCGTGGCATTATCCGAAGTTTATCGCGCGTAGGTTACCGCGGGCGTTCTCGGACAATGTGCTGCTGATCGGCAGGAAAAGCAGTTGATATCCGGCTGCTCTTGTAACGCAAACTGTTAGTTTGCGATTTTGCATGAGAGACGACAGCAGTTTCGCAAACTAACAGTTTGCGTTACACCCGCTGCGGCTAACCAATCTTCATGGGACTATCCCTAATCCTCTGCGTGCTGGCGTTTTCACTTTGCTACGTCGCCGGTCGCCGTTCGCTGGTGGGTGGGCTGGTCGCGACGCTTTCCATCGGATACGTCTATGGCATCACCAAGGCCAATCTCGCTGACACAACCTCCAACTTTATTTTTGACGCCGGCGTAGTCGGCCTTTATGCCGCACAGCTGTTTCGGCCGCTGAGCGCCTTTCAGAAAGCGCGCGTCGAGGCGCTGCGCTCGTGGATGGAAGTGCTGATACTTTGGGCGTTGCTGATCTTTTTCCTGCCGGCCCAAGACTTCGTGATTCGCCTGGTCGGTCTGCGTCCCAGCATCTTCTTTCTGCCCTTCCTCCTTTTGGGCGCGCGATTGCTGCCGGAGGAAAGGTACAAGTTGGCGTTGTCTTTGGCGGTTTTGAATCTGGTGGCGCTTGGTTTTGCGATTGGCGAATTCTTTATCGGTGTGCCGGCGTTTTTTCCGCGCAACCCGATGACCCGAATTATTTACGCCAGCAAGGACGTGCTCGGAGCCAACACGCTCTATCGCATTCCCTCGTGTTTTGCCAACGCTCATTCATATGGCGGCACGATGGTCGCGACCATTCCGTTTATCGCCGGAGCGTTTCTGCAGAAACACAAACATCAGTGGCAACTCACCCTGCTGGTCAGCGGCATGGTGACGGCATTGCTGGGTGTGCTGCTCTCGGCGACGCGCGTTAACTTCGTGGCCATCGCCATCCTGATCCTCGTTCTGACGTTTTCGATCAAATCTAGAATTGGTTACGCCTTCGGTTGGATCGTCATACTGGGGGCGATTGGATTGTTTGCCGCGGGCGAGGCGCGGCTCCAGCGGGTGGCCGAGTTGCAGGACACCGAGTATGTAAAAGAACGCGTGGTCGGCAGTGTTAACATGACGTTTTTTGAACTCGCGGCCCAGTATCCCTTCGGGAACGGTTTAGGTGGCGGCGGTTCCAGCATTCCCTATTTCCTCCAGGACCACATTCGTAATCCGGTGGTCATGGAAAACGAGTACGCGCGCATAATGCTCGAACAGGGAATCTTCGGACTTTGCCTTTGGATAGCATTCATTGCCTGGCTGGCGAGCCGCTTCAAGGGAGATCGCCGTGATTCATGGCATCAGGGGCGGATGCTGGCATGGTGTGCCTGCATGATCAACTTCGGCATCGGTATGCTCGGTATTGGCCTGTTTGCGTCTGTGCCGCAAACTTGCATTGTGCTGTTGACCGCGGGATGGGTTGCCGCACGCGATCCAAAGCCCGCTCCGGCGCTGGGTAAACATACCGCGGCGCGTGACTTGGAAGGCGCACAACAACTTCCGACGTGAGCAGTATTGAAAGGCTCCAACTACGATCGCTTGATCGGCATATACATATGGCTGGATGGATTCGCACAACGCTGCTGAGGGCCTACGCGCAAACGCCCGAGCACCCCGCCAAATATCGCATGGTCCGTTGGCTTGGCAGACGCGTCTTTCCCGAAGACGGCATTACCCATCGCGCCTACGAAGACATTCAACTTTATCTGCATCCGCGCGACTGGATCGAATATTGGTTGCTCCGTGGCGACGACTATGAACCGCTGACGCTGAAATTCATGGAGCAGAACCTGCGACGCGGAGACGTCGCAATTCTTGCCGGCGTTAACTTTGGTTTGCACGTGGCGGTGGCGGCGCGGGCCGTGGGCGACGAAGGGCGCGTGCTTGGAATTGAACCGCAGCCGGCGGCATTGCTGCGCGCGGCGAAGAACCTGCGACTGAACAACCTGCTGCACCGCGTAACGCTCGTTAGCGTGGCCATCGGCGATCGCGAAGACCTCGTCCCGATGGCCTGGCCGTCGTCGGAAAATGCGGGCACTGCCAGCCTGCTCGACGAAGGCGCCGGCTTGGTGGTTTCCATCAGGCCTTTGTCTGAGATCATCAAAGCCCAGGGGCGCGGCAAGGTGCGGTTAATGTTGCTGGACGTGCAAGGCTACGAAGCGCAAGCTCTGGCGGGATTGAATGAAGATTGCCTGCCCGAGATTCTGATCGTGGAAATCGATCCGGAGTTTCTCCGAAGGGCCAAGACGACGGCGGCGAAACTGCTGCAACAAATCGCGGAGCTTGGCTACTCGCTTCACTCGCTGGATGGAACTGTGGAGACGCCGGCGTCGGAATCTTTTTCCGAACGCAACGTGATCGGAGTCAGAAAGGACGCCACCGTGACGTGGGCCACGCAATGACGGGCGCTGAGTCAAGCTCTGCACTGGGACCGCGGGCGTCCCGCCCGCAACGCGCCGCGGGCTCGCAATCTCTTCGATTTCCGGCAAATACATTTTCGCGCTTCGCGCTCATTGCGGGCGGGACGCCCGCGGTCCCAGGAGTTCAGTCGGATTTTTATGAGCCGTACTAAACGATTCGTCAGCGGTATCAGCTTTGGCTACGCCGGCCAGGTCTTGACCACGCTGGTGGGCTTGTGGCTGACGCCGTTTTTGCTGTTCCGCGTCGGGCAGCATGACTACGGCCTGTGGTTGGTGGGCACGCAGTTGATGTTCTATCTCGCCTTGTTGGACCTGGGCGTGGTGGCGCTGCTGCCGCGCGAAACAGCATTCGCAACGGGGCGTGCCAGCATTGAAGAGTCAGCGGATTTACCCGTCATCGTCGGTCAGGCGCTGCGACTCGTGCTCTGGCAGATTCCGATCGTCGCAATCGTCGCCGCACTTGCGTGGTTCACAATCCCGAATGACTGGGAAGGTCTGCGTCAACCGTTAGGCGTGGTGCTGTTGGCTTTTGTCGTCACGTTTCCCTTGCGCATCTTCGGCGCGGTGCTGCTGGGATTGCAGGATCTGGGTTTCCTGGGTCGCTTGAACATCATTTCGTTTTTGATTAGCACGGCGATTACGGTGGCGCTGGTGCTGTCCGGTTGGGGTTTGTATGCGCTCGCGATTGGCTGGATAGCGGGACAATTCATCAAGGCGGGCGCGAGTTGGTTTCGGCTTCGCCGACGGTTTCCCACAGTTCTGCCGAAGAGTTTGCCGGAGTTGCGCTGGAGCGTGGCGCGCGGTCGCCTGGTCAGCGGCTTCTGGGTCAGCCTCAATCAGATTGCCCAGGTGCTCCTGAACGGCACGGAGATTTTGATTATCGGAAAATTTTTCGGGCCGGCGGCAGTCGTGCCTTACGTCTGCACGGGAAAACTGATCAGCGTGCTCGCGACGCAACCGCAAATGTTCATGGCTTCTGCCAGTCCCGCGTTGAGCCAGATGAGCACGGGCGAATCGCGCGAGCGGCTGGCCGAAGTTTGCATTGCCCTGGCCCAGGCCACGCTACTTTTGAGCGGCGCCGGCGTCTGCGTGGTGTTG
>JANMVC010000074.1:0-3239 GCA_031392315.1 Pyrinomonadaceae bacterium
AGATAACGAACGTCTTCGCGAAGGTCCGCTTCGCTGATGCCGACGCCGGCCGTGCGCACGATGAAGCCGCCGGAAGGAATGTCTTCACTACCGCGAATCAGCGTGATCAGTTTGCGCAAACGCTGACGCTCGCTGTCTGACTCGATTTTTCGCGAGACGCCGACGTGTTCGACCGTCGGCATGTAAACGAGAAAACGTCCGGGCAAGGCGATGTGCGAAGTGATGCGCGCGCCCTTCTTGGCGATCGGCTCCTTGGCGATCTGGACCAGAATTTCCTGGCCTTCTTTCAGCAGGTCGGTAATTGTTGGCTGATTGCGATTGTCACGGCGCGGAAAACCTCGCTGTCCGCCACGTCCACCGGTGCGGCCCTTATCGCGGGAATCGCGGGAATCGCGTGAATCTCGGTCGCGGCCTCCGCGCGGCGCCCGAGGGGGCGCGGAAGGTGCGGGCGTCGGTGTCTCAACGATTGCTTCGGGCGGCGTGGTTTCCTCTGCAGCGTGCTGCGGTGCGGGCTCGGCCTCGACCTCGACCGGGAGCTCCACGTGAGCAGCCTCAACTTCGTTTGGCTCGGCGGCGCCGGTGTCGGCGTCGGCATGGGCGTCGTCGGCGGGTTGGGCGGAATCGGCGGCGTCCGTTGCATCGCCTGCGTCGGTCGCGGCGGCTCCAGCCTTGCTTGGCCGGCGGCGGCGCCTGCCACCACGCCTGGTCGTGGCAAACTCAGCGCGCGAACCTCCGTCTTCGATGCTGGCTTCCGCGTCCGGCAGGAGTTCCTCCGAAACTTCTTCTGTTTCCAGCGGATCCAAAGCTTCATGATCGACTGCTATTTCCTTCGCAGGCTTCTTCGTCGAAGCGCGTATGGTGGTTGCTCTCTTCTTGCCGGTGGCGCGAGCCAGCAGCTTTCCGATCTTGGATTTCGCGGGCGCGTCGTCGTCCTCCTCCTCCTCCGTCTCCTCGTTTGCCGGCGACTCTGAAGCAGTGCTCATCCGGGGGGCCGCACCTTCGTCGTCACTGATGCGTTCGAAACTACCACTAACCAGAGTGGTGTCGTCGGCTGCGTCGTCAAAACTCTCGATATGCGCTGCGACGCGTTTGCGAGTCGACGTCTGCGTCGGGGCAGGAGCGTCGCCATCGTCAATTCGTTGAAACGACGGATCGCGGTAGTCGTCGAGTGAAAGCACGGAGCCAACTTCGGCTGAACTGAAACGGTCTTCGTCCATGTTGAACTCGCTCGCGCGAATCTGATCGGACAGCCGCTCTTGCAAGCGGGCGTCTTTGAACATCTCGCCGTTGTCGGAGGCGGTCTCTTCATCGTCGATGATTCGTTCAATGGAGGGGTCTGCGGCCACAAAAGGAGTGTCGATTTCTTCGGGCGTGATTCGCCGCCGGCTCGGGTCGTCCGCATCCGCGCCGTCCCTTTCGTTTCGGTCGTCCTTGCCACGACCGCGCCTACGTCCCCGTCGCCGTCGTTTCGTTTCCTCCGCAGTTTCTTCGGCTGTCTGAGATGTTGTCTGTGCCGCGGCGGGCTCTTCATCGGAAAGCTCCACCCCCTCGGTTTTCTCCATCTCGCGCAGGGGCTCAACGCGTTCATGGGTAGCCTCGATATGGCGTTCGCGCTCCACGCGGGCGAGGGCTATTTGCTCCGCGGCAACGCGCTGCGCTTCCGCGGGATCCACCTTCTGCGATTTGTCGATGACGATGCGCTCAAACTCTTCTTCTTCGTCGAAGAAGTCGGATACGTACAGAAACGCATCGCGCTCGAGGCCGATGTCCACGAAGGCCGACTGCATGCCGGGCAATACGCGCATGACGCGACCCTTGTAGATGTTGCCGACGATGCCCTGATTCTGTTCACCGCGTTCGATGTAAAACTCAGTGACCTTCTCGTTTTCGATGATTGCGATTTTCTTTTCGCGTCCGTTGACGCTGACGATTAATTCTTTTGCCATTGTTGACTAGTTTCTCCTGAAACGTCTGCCCTGAAGTTTAACTGTACTGCGGTTGTCGCGCGGCCGAACTTGCGACTGCGTGTCTGAACCCAGACAGGTTGGTGGCTGTTGACGTTGCTAAAAATTGTGGATGGGCCAAGCGGCGCTTCAAACTCGAGAGCGAGGCGCGGTGGCCGCGAAGTGGCGCAGCGAGCTGTCGCCGCGCCGTAGATGGTTGTGCTGGAAGTTGATCGTTGCCGAACGACAGTGGAGACGGGTGCAGGCAGTAAGCCTGTGCACCGATGATTGACCGATGGAAATCTGATTGTTGCTCGCGCCCTGAGAGGGTTGAGTCTGGACCTGTTTTGTCCAGAACGCAACGGTCACTGGAACTATTCAAAAGAGAACCTAACTAGCCGCTTTGCGCCTCGAACATCGGAGCCAGAACGGGCAACCAGGGGGGCGCGTTTCATCGAAACGGCGCAGGCCTTTCGCATTCTCGAACATCCGAAACCGGCGAATGTTCAGCAGCGACCTGTTGCACTACCTCTGCTTTTCAAAATGCTCCGGGACGCGCGTCCCACCAATAATTCCTGGCTGCGGAGCCAACTGCGGCTGACTGTGAAAGTTGATAATCGGGTCGTCTCCGTTTTGACGACAGAAAATTTCTGGCTCGCTCGTTGTAGCACGGCACTCAAAAGAGTTCTCTTCGTGCTGTTTCCTGGTTTCAAAAGCGACTTGTTACTGAAGCGCTGAAAAAGGAAAACTCCGAGGGGCGAGCTGAGGCGAGTATAAACCCAAGCGATGGCAAACGCGAAACTCAAGTAGCGCAAACTGCTGGTTTGCGGCTCAAAGTGCCACCTAGTTTACGAATCGTCTCAATTGGACGCTGATGGCGAAACCGATAGCGATGAAAGTGGTAATCAGCGAAGCCAGGCCGGAGCTCATGAGCGGCAGGGGCACTCCGATCACCGGCAGGATTCCCAGCGCCATTCCGATATTGATAAAGATCTGGAAAGTGAGCCCGCCAACTATCCCCATGATCACCAGCATGCCCATCCGATCCGGAGCTCGTTTTGCTCCGGCAATCATCCGAGACAAAAGGATCGTGTAAGCAAACAAGACGAGGATGCAGCCCAGGAAGCCGTTGTTTCCGGCGGTCACGGAGAAGATAAAGTCCGTGTGGGGTTCGGGAAGAAACTTGAGGCTGCTTTGCGAATGTCCCGAGGTGCGGTCGGCGCCCACCAGTCCGCCCTCGCCCACCGTCAGGATTGATTGCCAGGTGTTGTAACCGAAGCCGCGGCGGTCGGCCTT
>JANMVC010000152.1:0-20872 GCA_031392315.1 Pyrinomonadaceae bacterium
CTGCAAGGCCATGAGGAATACTCCGAAGGCGGTTTGCCTTACGAGATTATTATTGTTGCGCTGTTGAAGTAACCGTGGGAATCAGGCGCGTTGCCGGAGGTAGGAACGAAGCAGCGGCGGCGTGGCTTTGCGCATCAGCGCGGCTTTGGCTTTCCACTCCATCGCGCGACTCATCTCTGCCAGGAATTTAGTCTCGCCTGACTCCAACACCGCCGCCGGCTCGCCATTGTGATAGAGAATACGATTTGAAGTGAACGCAGGGATGCGTCCTCCGGGCGTGATGATGCCGACGAGGTTGAGTGGATCGGCAGCGCTGACCGAGATCAAGCTCTCGGCAGCATTGTCTCCAAGACCGGGGCTTGATGCTGACGCGAATCCCAAGGTTGGCGACTCGTCGACCCCGGGTGAACGCAGACCAAAGTCGACGGCCCCGGTGCGCGCGCGGCGCATCGCGCGCAGCATTCCCACCGCCTCCGGCAGCGCAAACTGTTCGCCGGAAATTCCCGCCACAAAACGGCCACCGCGGATTTCACCGCGCGCTTCAAAACGATGATAGATGCGCAACAGCACGCGCCAAGGGATAGTGATGCCTTCGCGGGGAAGCAGGCGTTTGAAAACTACGCCGTAGCGTCGCAGCAGTATGCGCGCGATTTCTTCAGCCGTTTCCTGACCTTGCTGTTCGACAAACTTAAGTTTGTCGGACTGTTTGTCGGACTCACGCTTGAGCAGAGACCAGCGGCCGGCGCTCGACATCTCATAGACTGGTTGACGATGTTTCCGACGCGAGGCAGCTTGCGTTTTCCGGCTCGACGGTGTCAGCAGCGCGCGCAAGCCAGCGAAGCTATCGGAAACGACCAGACCATTAGCAACCAACTCGGCGAGAGATTCCTCCACTTGTCCACGCAGCAGCTTCGTGCCCTCAACAATGTCGGTGAAGAAAGAAGCGCCGCGGGCGGCCAGGTATTCATTGACCGTGCGCGTCGTTTCCGAAAACTCCAGTCCATTCAATGAAGGCTCGGGGAAGGCTGAATTCCAAATCGCGAAGTTCTTGCGTCGCAGCAGCGCAATCGGAGTGTTGCGCACCGGCGCCGCGCCTCTGGAACGCTCCGCACCGTTCTCGTTAATTCGAGCGGGCGCAGCCGGCGGAGTCAGTCTGGCCCAGACCACTTCGCCCGAAAGGCACAACGCGTCGAGCCACGCCGGATCGTAGTCCACCAAACGGCTGGGCAACAGTTCGCCTTCCCAGGCCGCGGCCGCAGCTTCGAAACCCTCCAACTGCTCGATGATTGCGCGGACGCTCTCGGGCCCTTCCATCTGATGCTCCGGCGCAACCTTCTGCCAGGCGAGCAGGTAGCGCATGAAGTCGGCAGTGGAAACCGGTTCGATCTCCTGGCGCAGGCGGTTGAGCGTGTAACTGTGAATGCGCGCCAGCAGACGCCGGGCGCTCCATTCCGTCTCAGTAGTTCCCGGCGAGAACTGGCCGCGAATAACAAAACCCTCGGCTTCGAGTTTCAATAAGCCCAGTTCGATTTCAGCTTTGGTTAGACCTGATGAACTGACCAGAGCTGCGACTGTCGTCGGACCGATTCCTTCCAGGCGCCCGCGCAGAATTTCCACCAGCGCGCTTTCAAAAGTCCACTCAGTTTGCGCGTAACTCTCAGGCGCCACGATCGGCGGCTCAAGCGACGCTGAAGAATAGATGGCGGTTAGTTGAGGGAGCCTCTCCGCGGCAACCCACAACTTTACCGCTGGGAGCGCAGACATCCTGTCCGCACCTTTTTGTTCGCGCTGCGCGCTCATTGCGGGCGGGACGCCCGCGGTCCCAGCATTCACTTGCATTACCGCAGCGCGGCGATCGGCTTTCAGTTCAGCAAAAAAACCTTGCCAGTCTTCACCTTCACGCTCGGTAAGAAATCCCAACTCAACTAACGCGTCGTGGAGCTCATCGGCATTATCAACGCGCGGCCAGGCTTCGTCGCGAACGCGATCGATTGCGCCCTGATCGAGTCTGCCCATGTCTTTGGCCGTCTGCGGATCGAGCCAACGCCGCTGTTGCACCGCCCGCGTCCGGCGTTCCTCGAGCGGCGCATCGTCGAGAAACGCGTACGGCCGCGCGTTCAAAATCTCCTGCGCCAGGGGAGACGCCTCGATCACGTCGCGCGCGAACAGGTGCTTCTCGTTTCGTTCAATCGACGCGAGCAGTTTCTCCAGCGCTTCGATATCCATCGCCTCCTCCAGGCAGTCTTTCACTGTTTGGTCTACAAGAGGATGACTGGGAATTTCGCGTTCGCCGCCGCCAAGGTTTTCCACGCAGGCGACCTGATCGGGAAACACCGCCGTCAGCAGATCTTCTGCATTCATGCGTTGCAACTGCGCCGGGATCTTTTTGCCGCCGCGCCGTCGCAACACCGCCAGCGCCCGCGTCACATTCCACCGCCAGCGAATGTTCCACATAGGCGCGTCGAGCAGCGCCTGGCACAAAAGCTTCCGCACGGTTTTGGAGTTGAGATAATGGAAGACGTCTTCGAGCGGAAAACTATGCGTCGGCCCGAGTGAAAGCACTATCGCATCTTCGGTGGCGGCAGCTTGCAACTCGAAGTTGAACTGGCGGCAGAAACGTTTGCGTAGTGCCAGTCCCCACGCGCGATTCAGACGACTGCCAAACGGCGCGTGCAAGACGAGCTGCATGCTGCCGCTGTCGTCGAAGAAGCGTTCGAGGACGAGATTGTCCTGCGAAGGCATCACGCCGAGTGCGATCTTTGCACCCGCAAGGTAGTCAACAATCTGCTCCGCCGCCGCGCGAATGATGCCGACCTCGTCCACCAGATAATTAATCGCCGGCTGGAGATTGAGCGGCTCGTCCGCTGGGAGCGCAGACATCCGGTCTGCATTAGTTACGTCGCCAGATAGCATTGGGTCAGTAGAGTTTTCGCGCTGCGCGCTCATTGCAGGCAGGATGCCTGCGCTCCCAGGACTTAATTCAATCCGATTCGCAACTTCTTCACGCAGACGCGACACAGACACCGACAGCTCATGCGTGCGACCCGGCGCTTCGCCCAACCAAAACGGAATCGACGGTGGCTGTCCCGCTGCATCCTCGACGCGCACCTTTCCCTGCTCTACGCGCAACACGCGCCACGACGCATTGCCGAGCTGGAAAATGTCGCCTTGCAAACTCTCGATCGCGAAGTCTTCGTTGACGCTGCCAATCACCAACTCACTCGGCTCGAGTACGACCGCATAATCCGCGGTATCAGGAATCGCTCCGCCGGACGTGATAGCCGCCAAACGCGCACCGCGCCGGCCGCGCAGGCGTTTGTTGACCGCATCGTGATGCAGATATGCCGAACGCCGTCCGCGCTTGGTGGAAAAACCTTCGGCCAACATGCGGATGACGGAGTCGAATTGCTCGCGATCGAGATTGCGATAGGGATAGGCGCCCTTCACCATCTCGAAGAGTCCGTCTTCGGTCCATTCCTCCGGCGCCGACGCCGCTACGATCTGCTGCGCGAGAATGTCCAGCGGCATTTCAGGAATCGAGAGACGATCGAGTTCACCGCGCCGCACTGAATCAACGATTGCGGCACATTCGACTAACTCATCACGCGAAAGCGGAAAGATTCGACCTTTCGGAAAACCAGCCACCGTGTGATTCGAACGCCCAACGCGTTGCAGGAAACTGGAAATCGAGCGCGTCGAACCGAGTTGGCAAACCAGATTGACGTCGCCGATGTCGATGCCCAGTTCCAGCGAAGCCGTGGCCACGAGCGCGCTCAACTCGCCAGCTTTCAAACGCTGCTCCGCCGCCAGGCGTTGCTCGCGCGCGAGGCTGCCGTGATGCGCAGCGATGTTTTCGTCACCAAGCCGCTCGCCCAGGTGTCGCGACACCCGTTCCGCCATACGCCGGGTGTTCACGAAAACAAGCGTGGTCTTGTGTTGACGAATCAACTGCGCCAGCCGGTCGTAAACTTCGTCCCAAACTTCACCTGACATTACGGCCTGGACAGGTGACTCGGTGAGTTCGATGGCGAGATCAAGCCGGCGCGCGTGACCGCTGTTGACGATGACGCAGTCAGGCGTGGCTGCTGAATCGATGTTCGCAGTGCCCACCAAAAACCGCGCTACTTCTTCGATCGGTTTTTGCGTGGCCGACAGGCCGATCCGAACCAGCTTCGGATTTCGGATTGCGGATTTCGGATTGCGGATTTCAAGCGAGGGAAAGAGCCGACCGTTGACTTCCGGTGCTAATTCCTGAGCGGCTGCTCCCGCCTCGACGTGTTGCCGTGTGAGCTGCTCCAGTCGTTCGATCGAAAGCGCCAGATGCGAACCGCGCTTGTCGCCAACTACTGCATGGATTTCGTCAACAATCAGCGTGCGCGTAGTTTCGAGCATGCGCCGGCCGCCTTCGCTGGTCAGCAAAATGAAGAGCGACTCCGGCGTGGTTACGACGATGTGCGGCGGCCGCTTGGTCATCGCTGTGCGATCCGCTGCCGACGTGTCGCCAGTTCGCACAAATGTGCGAATGTTGACTTCGGGTAATCCTAATGCGCGCAGCTCGTGCTGAATGCCTGCGAGCGGAATCTGCAAGTTGCGTTGGATATCGTTGCTGAGCGCTTTGAGCGGGGAAACGTAAACGACGTGGGTGGTATCGTCGAGTCGGCCTTCGACACCGAGCCGAACGAGATCGTCAATGGCGGCCAGAAAGGCGGCGAGAGTTTTACCGGAACCGGTGGGCGCGGCAATCAGAGTGTTTCGCTGCTGCTTGATGGCCGGCCACGCTTCGATTTGCGGCGGCGTGGCGGAGGGAAAGCTCTTCGCAAACCAGCTCGCTACGGCTGGGTGAAACACTTCGAGATTCATGGGAGGGAAAGTATAGCCCAAGAGCGGCTGGGTTGCATAGATGAAACGCTGGCCCGACCCCGCAATCGAACTATCCGTTTTAGGCTGTCCGCAGATTATGCCGATTCCGCAGATTCATGCAGAAGAGACAGCAAGGTTTTTGCACGAGCGCTTTCTTAAACTCTGACCACCCGGGCTGGAGTCGGTGGAATCGGCGCAATCTGCGGATAGTCTTCACTCAAACTGTTTCTTGAAATTTTCAAACTGTGTTTTCAGCATCCCCACCTCGGCTTTGAGTGTCTCCACTTCCGCTTCAAGCGCCGCTACCTTATCGGTGTTGCTTTCGCCCCGACTGCGGCCTCGCGTGGGTGCAACGCCTTCTTGAACAAAGTCCATTGAAACTTCGCCCGAGAGCAGGTGAGCAAAGCGCGCTTCCTTTTGACCTGGCTGGCGGGGTATGCGCGTCACGAGCGGGTCAGGCTCGCGGGAGATCAAGGAATTCAGCGTCCCTTCCACCTCTTCCAGCCCAGAAAACTCATGCAGCCGAAACGCGCGGGTCGCGAGTTCGCCCGTTGTTTGCGGCCCGCGCAGCAGCAGCACACAAATCAGCGCCAACTCCGGCTGGCTGAGATGCATTACCTCCGGCAACACGTGTTTGTACTTAGGCACGCGGCTGGTGCTGCCATAGAAAACATACGCGAGGTTTTTCTCCCGAAGCGTTTCCAGCGCCGCGGCCACCTCGGTTTCGTTGTATGCAGTGACCGGGGTGCGGTTGTTCTTCTGGTTGCAGGCCAGCGTGAGTGAATTTAGCGTCAGCGGATAATATTCCGGCGTGGTTACCTGTTTTTCCACCAGGGACCCGAGGACGCGTGCTTCGATGTCGTTTAGTTCAGTGATCATTTGCTTTGGAGATTGGATTCCGCGAGGGATATTTCCTGGCGTATTTGCTCCGCCTTGACCAAGATGTTTTGGCTGCTGGGGTGCGTGAGCAATTCCAGCGCTTGCTCATAGGAGTGCCATTCCGGGTTACGCTGTTCCGTGGGCGTACCTTCGGAGGCAAATTTCATTAAATAAAACCTCACGACCACTTTCTTGTCACCGATCCAGTATTGGTCAGTGTCAATCGCCGACACTAGCCAAGTGAAAGCGCCAGTTTCCTCTCGAACCTCGCGCATAGCAGTCTGCCAGTATTCCTCACCTGTATCGATGTGTCCTTTGGGTAATACCCACTCAATAGGCGGTTTCTTGGAGCGAATGAGGCAATAGTCCGGCCCGCCGGTTCCCATCCGAAATACAACTCCGCCAGCATGACTTGGCTGAGTGCGAAGTTCGCTCTTCGCCCTTTCGTCAACCCGTCGAACCCACCTGGATTGCCCGATGAGAGCCCCGGCAAAAGCTCCAACAGCAACAAGACACGTGGCAACCAGTTGTCGGTCGAACACAAGGGGCACAGGCGAAGGTAGTATTGATGCTGCAGCCAAGCCGCCGACGAGTAGACTATTAATCATTAGTACCGTGTGTGCCAGGCCACCAAACTTCCGCGCAACGCCCTTGTTGTCACTGCCGCCGAAGGGACTGTACACGCTCAGAATCCGTTCGTGGTTGAAATGCTCCTGGAACATCTGTCGAATCGCTTCGGAATCCTTTTTGTAGCCATCAGTAGTCGCATTGCGCTTCATTATTCTGAGCAAAGTGACAATGCCGAAGGTGAGCAGCGCCAGGAAGCTTGCCAGGAAAATAAGTCGCAGAGAAGCAGCGGGAGGACGGTGTTCGGAACTAGTCAATCCAACCAGGCCGCCGACTGTGGCGGTAACGATACCGATATACCAGTTGACACGCGTTTCGCCCGTTTGCTCGTTCTTCCAAAGCGTGTCTGCCAGAATCCGATAGTCTTCCAACAAGAGTTCTTTGACGTTAGCCTTAGGGTCGTTAGTTGACATCTCTGTTCAATCACTTTCAGGGCAAAACTAAACTACCGCTTGGGTTTGTTTAGCCAGGTCCTTCGCACAACGGAAACCTGAAATCATCCAGCGTTCATGCGCGTGGAAGAAGTTGCGGTAGGTGGAACGGATGTGCAATTGCGGCGTCGCATATGAGCCGCCCCGCAAGACCTTTTGATTGACGAACCACTTGTCGTTGTACTCGTCAAACTCAGATTTAAAACCCGGGTAGGGCACGTAGTCTGATGTCGTCCACTCCCAAACGTCCCCGATCATCTGATGGCAGCCGTGGCTGTTTTGCCCGGCGGGGAAAGCGCCCACAGGCGCAACCGACCAAAGCCCATTCTCGAAAAGGTTCGCTTTAGAAAGGTCTGGATTTTTATTTCCCCAGGGAAAAGCCTTTCGATCTCCGGTGTTGGTTTCGAAGCAGGCGGCTTTTTCCCATTCAGCTTCGGTGGGCAAACGCTTGCCGGCCCATTTTGCGAAAGCCGACGCCTCAAAGAAGCTGACGTGCGCGACCGGTTCACTTCCTTTGCTGGCCGCGGGATGCAATCCAGGGAAGTCGCGAATCAACCACTCGCCGTCATGCGCCTCCCAATACATCGGCGCGCGCCACTGTTCCTTGTTGACCACGTCCCAGCCTTCGGAAAACCACCAGCGAAAGTTTTGGTAACCACCGTCGTGAATAAACTCAAGATAATCGGCATTGCTGACCAGCGCGCGGTCGATCGAGTAGTCTTCGAGGAAAACCTGATGCGCGGGCTTTTCGTTGTCGAAGGCGAAGTCGTAGTTCGAAGTGGCATGCGCATCTTGCGCATGAATCATGGGCGGGACGCCCATGCCACTTCCATGGCGAGGACTTTGGACTTTGGACTTTGGACTTTGGACTTCATTGCCGTAACCAAGCCAGAAAAGTCCACCTTCGATTTCAGCCATACCTTCAATGTTCGCTAAAGGCGTGGGTGCAGACTTGACGGGCGCGTTGTATTGGTCGCAAAGCAGGTGCTTGATGTCGTAAACAAGCAGCACCTGATGCTGCATCTCGTGCTCAAGACCCAACCTAACCAGCGCCAAAACAGTTTCCCGATCGCGGATGTTCTCTGTCGACTCCAAAAACGAAAGCATCTGTTCGTCGACATGGAGCCGGTAAGCGACTGTTTCTTTGACGGTCGGGCGCGAACGGGTGCCGCGCTTGGGCCGCTCGATGCGGGCTCCGAAACCTTCGTAATACGAGTTGAAATAGAAAAGATAGGCCTCGGAATAGACTTTGTAGCCGGGCTGATGTGCTTGCAGGAGCGTCTCGAAAAACCAGGACGTGTGGCCGATGTGCCAACGCGGCGGGCTCATGAACTCCGCTGTTTGAATGACGTAGTCTTCGATCTCGAGCGGCGCCACAATCTGCATCGTGCGCCCGCGGACGGTTTTGTAGAGATCTACCACCGCCTTTAGGTTGGGGCTTGTCGGCTTCGGCCGTTCGGATTCAATCAAATTGGAGAGGCCGATCATATGCGTCAAGTCACTTTGTCGTAGATATCGTCAAGGCTCAGATCGCATTGAACGGACAGCAAAGACAGCCTTCCGTCAAGGCCCATCGCCCTTGTGTAAAGCCAAGTATCATTACCTTGTCTGGCATATCCCTCGACCAAAATTTCATCTTGCGACACCAGCAGATACTCTCGGAGGGAACCTATCTGCTGGTAAGACAGGAATTTCTTGCCGCGGTCGAAGGCGGAGGTGGATTCTGAAGACACTTCCACAATCAGCGTTGGGTTGAGAACGACGTCTTGTTCTTCATCGGCAAATTCCTCATCACCGCAGACAACGGTCACATCCGGATAAAAAAAGCGCTTTGAGTTTGGTAGCCTAACTTTGAGATCGCTCGGGTAAACCCTGCAAGGCCGACTCTTGAGTTGCTCGCCAATAGTGATAATGATGTTGGCAACGATTAAATTGTGACGCTGGCTCGCGCCAGCGAGCGCATAGACTACGCCGTCCACGTATTCGCTCTTGAACTCAGCTTTCCGCTCAAGGGTCAAATACTCTTCCGGACTCAGGTAATAGTTTGGAACGGAAGCCATCACTCATTCATCCAAAAATAGGACTAATGCCTCGGGAGTGAAGCATAGCCGCAGGTCGTACCGACGGCAAGATACTCCTGCCACAACAAAACTGTTCGGGTTACCAGCACGCGCCTAAGTCTCAACTACCACCGAATGCGACGCTCGCTCAGTAACTCGTCCGACTATCTGCGCAGTTGGATAGCTCTCACGCAAGCGCTGGAGCAACTTGGGTGCTTGTGCAGGTGCAATGGAAATCAACATCCCGCCGGCCGTTTGTGGGTCAAAAAGCAACTTCACCAGATTCTCATCCACCGCCTTATCAATTTCAATGTCTTCGCCTACATATGCCCGATTTGTCTTATCGCCGCTGGTCAGCAAGCCCGCTGCCGCGAGTTCCAATGCACCATCGAGCAAGGGTACTGCCGAGGGATCGACCAATATCGTTACTCTACTCGCCCGCGCCATCTCCCAGGCGTGTCCCAGCAGGGCGAAGCCGGTCACATCCGTTGCGCCTTTCACATCGAATTCGCGCATCGCTTCCGCCGCAAACATGCCCGGCGTCAGCATTGTCGCGACCGAAGCAGCCGCGATTTCCGGCGTTGTCTTGGCAAACTTAATCCCGGTCGAAATCACGCCTGTCCCGATTGGTTTCGTCAGGACAATCACGTCTCCAGCGCGCGCGCCGGCATTCGTCGCCACCTTTGCCGGATCGATCACGCCCGTAACCGCGTAGCCAAACATGATTTCCTTGTTGTCGACGCTGTGACCGCCCAGCAGAGTGACGCCATACTTGTTCAGCGTTTCCATTCCGCCACGCATGATTTCGCCGAGTATCGCCGGATCGACACCCTTTTTCGGAAAACAGGTGATCGCCAGCGCGGTGATAGGCGTTCCCGCCATCGCCCACACGTCGTTGATGGAATTTAGCGCTGCGATTTGGCCGTAAACAAATGGATCGTCAACGATGGGGGTGAAGAAATCCAGCGTCTGGACAATCGCGAGGTCGTCGCGCAGGCGAAATACTCCCGCGTCGTCGGCAGTGTCAAAACCGACAATCACGTTTTCGTTAAAAGGCTGTTTTGGTAGCCCGCCCAAAACTTGGGCGAGAATGCTCGGCGGCAGCTTAGCCGCTCAACCAGAGCACGACGCCATTTCAGTTAATCGCACGGAACGCTCTCCTTTCGCTTAGGCTATCATGTCGTTGAGATGCGACAAACTGAAGTTTGTCGGACTCTGTCCACTTTGCGTTTTCTGTCTTGTCTTACCGCAAAGGACGCCAAGACCACGCAAAGAAGCGCAAAGGAAGACTTGTTGGAAACTTCAAACAGCACCAGCCGCAGAATGCAAAAGGCGGGACGCAAATGGTCCCGCCCTCAAAATTGGCATCAGCTTGAGGAAAACGGTTAACTCGAAGCGCTTTGCTCAATCAGTTGGGCAAACGAAACTGGCAAACCATCCGGGTCGATGGCTACAGCTAGCTTGATGCCCTCACCTTGCCTCTGCGTAGGTGGCATCACAAACCGAATGCCTTTCGCCTGCAATTCCGCGTAGGTCTTGTCGACATCCTCAACATTGAATCCGATCGAGCAATGACCAGCTTGCTTCGAAGGATCTCCCACGGGCGGGCCCGAGGGCGCAACACCACCGCCATGAAGGGCCAGCGTTGTAGCTCCGGTTTGAAACTCCGTCCATTCGGGCGACTCAAACTTGAGCGGAATTCCTAATTTGTCGCGGTAGAACTCAATTGAGCGTGCCATGTCAGACACCACAATCATCGTGTAGTCAATTTGCTTAAACATTCGTTCCTCCGTCCATTTGTGGCACGGGCGTCCCGCCCGTGAATCACGCTCAAGATGCGCGTGCCACCCTATTTCTTCCGGCCACGACCCGCTCCGCCGCCAAGCGCGATAATCACGTCAAACTCATCTTTGGTTAACGGCATAACCGAAAGTTGCGATTGCCTGATTAATGGCAACTGGCTGAGTCGCTTATCGTAACGAATTGCAGCGAGTGGCACTGGATTCTTCAAGGCCTTGACCGGTTTCAAGTCCACAGCCACCCACTGCTCGTCGTCGGCGGTAGGATCCGGATATGCGCTTTTCACTACCTCCGCCAGGCCCACCACGGCTTTGTCTTTTCCAGAGTGATAGAAGAGCACGCGTTCCCCGGAGGCCATTTCGCGCAGGTTGTTGCGCGCCTGATAGTTTCTAACGCCGGACCAGTCCGTCAGGCCATCCGCGACGAAATCGCTCCACGAATAGGTTTCCGGTTCCTGTTTCACCATCCAGTAACTTCCTTTGCTCTTTTTCTTCATGGCTTCAATCTCGCTTTTGCGCGGGCCACAGGCAAAGACTTAGAATGCCCGGCCTGAGTTTCTAACAACGCCCCAGAGATCAGTAAACAGGAGAAATCGATGGTCAAAGAAGGAAACGCGGCCCCTGCCTTCACCGCGAAAAACACGAATGGCGAAACGGTGCGGTTAAAAGACCTCCGCGGCCAGAAGGTGGTTCTTTATTTCTATCCGAAGGATGATACACCTGGGTGCACCAAAGAGGCCTGCTCATTTCGCGATGCGTTTGCCGACTTTAAGAAACGCGGCATCAAGGTGCTCGGCGTTTCCCCCGACAGTGAGGCTTCGCACCAAAAGTTCACGGCCAAATACAAACTTCCTTTCGCCCTCCTGGCCGATCCAGACCATGCGATCGCGGATGCCTATGGAGTTTGGGGCGAAAAGAAGTTTATGGGCCGCACGTACTTGGGTGTGAAGCGGATTACTTTCTTGATTGACGAAAAAGGCAAAATCAAAAAGGTCTTTGAAAAGGTCAAACCAGAAGAACACGCGACCGAAGTGCTCGAAGCCTTTGCAACCTAACTTTATTCGGCTTCGGGTTTGCGAATTGCGGCTAGGCTGCCACCCAACCGCCAATCTTCTCCGGTTCGCCTTCCGGATTCTTCCCCGGCATCAATCCCGGAATCGCGCTAAACGAACTCGGCACGTCGTGCTTGCGATCAGGCACATTACGAGTCTCTTCGCTCACGCGAGTCGCTTCGGTTGCGTTCAGGTAATACAACCTCGTGTTATCAACCATTTCCGTCCTGATTTCCCGTGTCCAGAGGAGCAGATTTGCGAGCGCGTCGCCAATTTCGTCCTTGCCCATGCGCGTTTCCTGCGCAATTTCCCTTTGCGTACGAGAGCCTTTCCGGATTGCTTCCCTGACCCGGTCAACTGGCGAGAGCCTACTCAGCATTCTTGGATAGTTAGCTGAAGATGCGGGCGCGCCTTCGGTAGCCTCGGCGGCTTGTTCCGAAGTCTGCGATGCTCCGCCGCGCCGCCGGGCTGATCTATACTCTTTCAAAGCACGCCGGCTGTCTGTCACTTTCTTGCGAATGCAGCTTTTGCAATAAAGATTTCGGCCGTCGTGCCGCGCGCGGCAGACCCCAAACTCAGATAATGGTAATTGCTGGCAACAAATGGGGCAGTTCTTGCCAGAGCCATCTACTTCTTCCGTCATCACACGCTCCAATCAAAAATCTAGTCTGCGATAAACGTCGCTGGAAGAAACGGTTGACCGCAGGCCTGGGATAGGGGAATCTCAGCCTTTTCGGATTGGCGTTGAGTGATTTTTGGTGACGGCTCCTAAGTCAGGAGTGTCGCCTGGGTTTGCCTGAGCGCCTTCCATGAAAGAAGGTCATCTCACGTTTGCCTGATAGAAGACTCGAGCAGCAGGTCAGCGGGGCCAAGCAAGAATTTATAAGAGCGAGTTAACCTACAAACAACAATCAACAATCAGGGGCCGAATCATCCAACGCTTCACTTTTTGCAATCACGCTTTCAGCGAGGGAGTCGCATTATAGAGATCAGAAAAGTTTTTGCAACCCCTATTTCGATCTTTGATGGTCCATGTCGCTTTCAGTTGACGTGCATGGTCTATTAATCTTTGTAACGACGCTTTCCGCAAACTAAACAACTCTATCGCGTGAGGATAGATGATCACATAAAGAAAGATCTTAATCTTCGTTTCCGATTGCTTTCAATCAAATTTGAAATTTGAACTTCAAAATTCTCTTGCAAAAACATGTGCTTTGAAAAAACCATAAACCGTTCGCCCTCTGTTTGGCGCAACTACTTCCGTTCGCTCGTCGTTGGTCCTACCATTAGTAGTCACAATCAGCGCATGGACCATCAGAAAGTTTTTCTCCTTGAGGCTTTGTGCGGAAAAAATTTCGCGCGCTGCTGGTGAACGCAGGCAAATGCATTCCATGCATCGTGAGAATAGAAGAATGTGGCGGTCACTAAACCAACTTGCGATCTCTTAATCGATAAACAAACTTCAGCCCTGACCAAATTTCATTGACCGCGCAAATTTTTACGTCCACCAGTGCGGCATCGAGACCAATCTTTTGCACGATGTTAAATGACAAATCAGTTGGGACCTTGGCGCTCTTTTTTGGCCAGGCAATCCAAAGCATGCCGTTTGCCGTCAACTTCTCAGCCAGCACAGGGAACATTATCCTCAGCGTTCGCTCGCTTTCGACGAAGAACAAGACGAGATCAAGCGGTTTAGTTAATGTGGTCACCGAAATTTTCACGTTACCCGGCAGAGGGTCGAGTTCGTTTTTGAAATCCCTTGGCGAGTTTACCAATCCGACGCGGAACCCTTCCTTGATTCCAAGTTTCTTTACCAGCGGTGTGCTTGAGTATCCAGCCATCTAATTCCCTCATAGATCTTGCTGCGGCGCGCTACGCTATCCGCAGATTACGCAGATTCAAAGATTTAGCCAGCTTCCAACGCCTTTGAGCTCTAAGACTCGAAAGAAAAACGATCCACGAAATAGCACGAAATGTTTTGGCGTTGACATCTGTGTAATCTGCGAAATCTGCGGATAATGATGTCCGTTCCTTACCACCATCCCAGAATCTTCCACCAGCCGAAGCCGAATATCGTCCAAATCAGGATGTTCGGCACGGACACCAGCAATCCCAGCAACCACCAAGTCCGCTGTTTAACGTAACCGGCGCCAAAATAAATGGGTGCGGGCGTGGTGCCGTAGTGTGTTAGCGATGCATCAAGATTGGAAAAGTAAGCCAGCGACAACACCGCCAAATACGGAGGCGCACCCGCGGCCAGAATGACCACCAGGAAAGGCGTGTACATCGCCGTGGCGTGCGCCGTGATGCTGGCGAAACCGTAGTGGGCGTAGAAATAGATCAGCAGCAACGCGCCGAGCGCGAGCCACCAGGTCCAACCGGTAGTAAATGCTGCGGCAGATTCCGCGAACCGCTTGGTAATTCCAGTTTCGCCCAACGCTTCCGCCATTCGCACCAGTCCGCCATACCAAATGAACACGTCCCAGGCGGCGCGCTCGCTGATGATGTCGTCCCAACTCAATACGCCAGTCAGCAACAAAGCACAAACGCCAATCAGCGGTGGTATCGAATAATCGAGTTTGGAGAGGTAGGTAACGAATTCGAGCGCTCTCGCGGAAGGGATTGCGCCAGCCACCGACGGGATTGCGCCGGCCAGTCCGCGAATCATCCACATCACCGCCACCACGATAAACACGGCCAACAGAATCTTCTCTTCCCGCTTCATTCGTCCCAGCCGCTGCAGTTCCTGACGCGCAAACTCCGCGGCGGCCGGAGTGCGCTTAATTTCCGGCGGGAACACTCGATAAAGCAACTGAGGCACTACGATGAGCGAGATCAACCCCGGCACAATCGCGCCCAGCAACCAACTCGTGTAGGTCAATTCAATCCCGGTTACCTGTTGCGCAAACTTGGCGATAAGAACATTTGAAGCCTGTCCGGTTAGGAAAGTAGCGCAGATGATTACGTCGCATTGGTACAACAACACCATCAGGAATGCGCCGAGGCGGCCCGCAGTCGGGCCCGGCCGTGACTCGTAGGCTTCGGAAAGGCTCTTGGCGATGGGAAACACCACGCCACCCGAGCGCGCGCCGGTCGACGGGATAATGCTGGCTAACAGAAAATCGGTTGAGATGAGCGCGTAACCGAGGCCGAGCGAGTGGTGGCCGATGCTGCGGATGAAAATGTAGGCGATGCGGCGCCCCAGCCCGGTCTTTATCATCGCCCGAGATATGAAAAAAGCAGCCAGAACCAACCACACGATTGGATCTGAATAACCACCCAGTGCGTCGCGGATAGGAAGCGCGCCCGAGATCGCAATGGCGGTAAGGCCCAGCAGCACCATCGCGCCGCCGGCAATCGGCCGCAGTACGCAACCAACAATTGTGGCCGCGAAGATGGCCAGCAATCGCCACGATTGCACGGTAATCCCGGCGGGTATCGGGCTGAAGGCGATCGCGAAGCCGACCAACAGCACGACGGCCCACTTGATAACGCTGCCGGTCAAGTGGGACGACCCGCCATCGCCAGTCGCAGGCACTTGGTTATCGGGAGCGGATTGTTCCGCAGCATCCATCTCGCGCAGGCCTCCAACGTTTTATGAAGGAAAAGATCGTGGGATACTAGTCTCTGGAAGCGGCGTTACTCAAGAACGAAAGTGACACGGCCCATTTTCCAAAGCGCCAAAGGCTCTTGGGAAAAAACCAAACCAGCGCGGCAGCCGTATTTCTTCGTGAGGATCGACAGCAGCTCGGACAAACAAAATGCTGACTCAGAAGCCAAAAGATATTAAGGCCAGCGAAATCACGGATCAGAAGGACTACCTGAACCGCCGCACCTTCATCCGTGGCGCCGCGCTGCTGGGTACAACCGCAGCCACCGCCCTGCTCTATCGAAAACTTAACCAGTCAACGCCTGAAACTCCGAAAGGCGAAAGGCTCGCCAGCGTTGCGCAAACTCCCGGCGAAGCCGCCGGGCGCACTGGTTTCACTACCGACGAAAAGCTGACGCCGATCGAAAACATCACGAATTACAACAACTTCTATGAGTTCTCGACCGACAAGCAGGGCGTCGCCTTCGCTGCAAAAGGGTTTGTGACTAATCCGTGGACCGTTTCAGTTGACGGTCTGGTGAACAAGCCAACGATGTTTGGTCTCGAAGAGCTTTTGAAGTTTCCGCAGGAGGAGCGCATCTATCGTCTGCGTTGCGTCGAACGCTGGTCGATGGTCATTCCCTGGGTGGGATTTCCGCTGGCGAAGATTTTGGAGAAGGTCGAGCCAGCCGCACAGGCGAAATACGTCGCCTTCCAGACGCTCTTCGATCCCAAACGCATGCCGAATCAGTCCACCGGCGTGCTGGACTGGCCTTACGTTGAAGGGCTCCGCCTCGATGAGGCTTGCCATCCCCTCACTATCCTGGCTACAGGCCTCTACGGCCAGACTCTGCCGCCGCAGGACGGTGCTCCGGTCCGGTTGGTGGTGCCGTGGAAGTATGGATTCAAGAGCATCAAGTCAATCGTGAAGATTAGCCTGGTCGCGGAGATGCCGCCGACGACATGGAACATTCAGGCGCCAAACGAATACGGGTTTTATTCAAACGTAAATCCAAATGTCGCGCATCGACGTTGGAGTCAGGCCGAGGAACACCGCATTGGCGAGTCGAGTTTCAGCGCGCGGCCAACGCTGCTTTTTAACGGTTACGCAGACCAGGTCGCGCATCTCTACTCGGGAATGGACTTGACCAGGTATTTCTAAAGCTGGAGCGCATTCGCTGGGAGCGCAGGCATCCTGCCTGCAATGAGCGCGAAGCGCGAAAACCATGCGGAAGCCCGACCATGAAGGTGGGATCGAGGGAGTCTCGGCACCGACAGGGGCAGACAGGATGTCTGCGCTCCCAGCAAAACATGAAAGACGCCCGCTTCCCAAAACTGCTCATCTTCATCAACGCCCTGGTTCCTTTGGCGTTGCTGCTGTGGGACGTCTACCACAAACGTGTCGGCGCCAATCCGCTGGAGTTTGTCACCCGCACGACCGGCATGCTGACGCTCGTCTTCCTCATGATTACCCTGGCAGTTTCACCGTTGCGTCAAATCACCGGCTTAAACTGGCTGATAAAGTTTCGCCGCATGGTCGGCCTGTTCGCGGTTTTCTACGGATTTCTCCACCTCGCCACCTACATCTGGTTCGACCGTTTTTTCAATTTTAGGAGCATTCCCGGCGACGTCGTAGCGCGCCCGTTCATTACTCTCGGAATGCTGGCCTTTTTTCTGATGGTGCCGCTGGCGATAACTTCGACCAACAAGATGGTTCGGCGGTTGGGTGGAAAACGCTGGAGCATGCTCCACAAGTTGGTTTACGTGGCGGGCGTGGCCGGCGTGCTTCATTTTTGGCTGCTCGTTAAGTCAGACATACGCCTGCCGCTCACCTTTGGCTTCGTTCTGTTGCTCCTGCTCACCCATCGCCTGTTCGTTAAGTTTTACCCGCCCATCAAATCAAACCAGGCCAGCTTGTCGCCGCCAGACTAGGCATCCGATTGTTTTCCAAGGCTTAGTGAATCTCGCACTCTGGTCGCGAATCGAGCACCTTTAGATCGTCAGTTACCGTCAGGGAGTTTCTTTTAGCGCCGATTCGGCTAGAATCTGTGCATGAGCGATTCCGTCAAACGCTTTTCCTCTCGCGTCGCCAACTACGCGAAGTTTCGGCCCACATACCCGGCCGCTCTGCTTGATATTCTCAACTCAGACTGCGGCCTGAAACGTGATTCCGTAGTTGCCGACGTCGGTTCCGGCACCGGCATTCTCTGCCGTCTCTTCCTGGAAAACGGCAACACTGTGTTTGGGATTGAACCAAATACCTCTATGCGCCTCAATGCTGAACAGACATTGTGGAATTTCACCAATTTCCTCAGCGTGGCGGCAACGGCGGAATCGACCACCTTACGCGCGGGCAGCATTGACCTGATTACCGCCGCCCAGTCGTTTCACTGGTTTGACCAGGAGAAAGCGAAGGCTGAGTTCGCGAGGATTGTGAAACGCAACGGTTGGGTCGTGCTGCTCTGGAACGAGCGCCGAGTGGATTCGACACCCTTCCTGCGAGCCTATGAAGACCTTTTGCTTCGTTATGGCACTGACTATGACCGCGTGCGGCATGAAAACGTAGAAGCTGATATCTCCGCTTTCTACGCTCCTCGTAACGTAAAGCAAAAAACCCTCGAAAACTTTCAACACTTCGACTTCGAGGCGCTCAGAGGCCGGACGCGATCGGCTTCGTACACTCCGGAGCCCGGAGATGCCAATTTCGAACCGTTGTATTCCGAGTTGCAGAAACTTTTTCAGGACCACGCGGTCAACGGAATGGTTACGGTCGAGTATGATACGAAAGTTTATTATGGCCGGCTCCGATAGGTGGCCCAGACCGAGCGGTTCCCGGCTTGCCAGCCGCTTCGGGGTGCTGGATAAGCCCGGAGATTGGGGGCTGTCGCCGCGCGCCCCATCGAAATATGCAACTTAACAAAACTGCGCAGGGTTACGGCGGCATCATTGAACTCGCCCTGCAAAAGCTCAAGTATTCCCTTCGCGGTCACTTTTCCCACTCCAACGAAGAGCAGATCCTGGCCAGTTACATCGCGGAGCTCCTACCGGACACTCATCCGCGAACAGTAGTCGACATCGGCGCCGGCAATGGCGTGCGCTGGTCAAATAGTTACGCCCTCATGTTGCAGGGGTGGAAAACGCTCGGCATTGAGGCGGACCCGAAAAAGTCTGCGCTGCTCTCCAGAGTCTACCGAAAGTTTCCCAGGGCTCACGCTCACCACTCCCGGGTTAATCCAGACAACATAAATTCCGTCCTGGAGCATTACCAGATTGAAAAAAACTTTGGTGTCCTGTGTCTGGACATTGATGGCAACGACTATTGGATTCTGGATGCGATTCTCTCAGCTTTTCGCCCCGCGCTGATTGTGACCGAGATCAATGAGAAGATCCCGCCGCCGATCCGCTTTGTGATCAAGTATGACCCCGACTTCAGTTTGCGCCATCATTTTTATGGCTTCTCCATCGCTGCGCTCGCAGACTTGTGCGCTCGCCACGGCTATGGAGTCTTGCAGGTGGAGTACAACAATGCCTTCCTGGTGCCTGTTGAAATAGCCGGACATAGATTTGTCGACGCTGCGGCGGCTTACCGGAAGGGTTACCTCGAGCGACCGGATCGGAAACAGCGCTTCGCCCTTAACTTCGACATGGAGGCGCTACATTCGATGACACCCGCAGACAGCTTCGAATTCCTGCGGGAGTTTTATCGCTGCGAAGACGGAAACTACCACTTGAGTCTCCAACCGGACCCGCCGGTAATGGATAGGCAGGCCGCCATAAAGTCTTGTCCAGTTTGCCAAAGGGCGGGTGATCCCACGGTCCTGGGGAAAGCCTCTTTGGGAGGCCACACCCGGTTTGATCTGGCCGAATGCCCGAATTGTGCAACCCGTTATCTCTCGCCCTTACCGTCGCCACAGCAACTGCAAAATCTCTACGTCGGATCCTACTACGGCCGCGACTGGTTCAAACAAAAGGGCTGGGGCAGTGCATTCGCCAAGCTGGTGCTGGCTAAGAGACCTCCAGGAAAATTCCTCGATGTCGGCTGCGGCCTCGGGTTCTTCATGGAAGGCGTAAGGGAAAACTCCGATTGGGAGGTCTACGGAGTCGAGTTTGCAGCCGCCGCAGTTGACTACGCCCGAAATGAGTTAGGGCTCGATGTGCGCCGCGGTGAATTAGCTGACGTGGGTTACCCTGATGCGTTTTTCGATTACATTCAAATTCATAACGTACTTGAGCACGTCAGAGATCCGATGAACTTATTGAGCGAGTGTCGCCGGATTCTCAAAGCCGGCGGGGTCATTAATCTACGGGTGCCAAACGGAAGGGTCGACAGTCTAAACATGCTTCGCTATTTTAAGCAGAGCGGTCAGGCCGCATTCAGCAGGTCGGGTCATGTTTTCTTCTTCCCCAGGGCGGTCCTACCCTGGATGGCGGAAAAAGTCGGTTTGGAGATCAAAGAAAGCCGGACTTACGGAATTCGCCGCGGGCTGGCGAGCTTGGGTTTGTGGCCGCGTCTGAAAAACTGGAAAAAGCACTATGCGCCCCGCCCTCTCGGCGACGTTGACGACAAGGCAGCCATCGTGCTGCCACCCGGAAAAAAGAGGCCGCGCTTTTACTACGTCTATCGGATGATTAGCATGAGTACCCGAATGCTACCGGGACTGCGCGAATTCGGCCTCGACTATGAATTGCTGCTGCAAAGGAAAAACCACGAACGGACTTAATCAAACTTTGGTGGGTGACCACAGATGACTGAAGAACGTCGCACCGATGAACGAGTTTCGCTGAACCTTCCGGTCCGCTGGGACAACTTGTCCGGCAGCAACGAAGCTCGAATTGAAGACCTGAGCCTCGGCGGTTGCTTTGTGAATACCAACGGCCGCGTCGAGGTGGGTGAGTTGGTTGGCCTGGAGATCAAACTTCCGTCCGGAGAGATGCTGGCGTTGCGCGGCGAGGTCACTTCCTACCAGGCCGGCATCGGGTTTGGATTGGTCTTCCCTTTTCTCACTGACGAGGAAGAGCAAGCCCTACGCGAACTGGCCGGTTAAACTTCCCGCAGTAAATAATTCAACCAACGTTTTCCTGCGACTACAGGCAACGCTTTGATGGTCCAAAGCGATCCGAGAATAGCCGACGCATTGTGCGTTTACTTTTAAGCGCGTCAGAGAAAACTTCTTGACAGGATCGCTGGTCCTACTTTATACAAGAACGCTCGCGCGACTGATTGATTATTGATCGACTAACGCGCGGCAAGGAAAACTTCAATGCAAACGATTCGGACAAATAAAGAACAGACCACGAGGCAGCCGCGCGTCGGCATGCCCTTCGCCGTCTGTTTATCCGGTCTGAATTCGTCCTCCATGTGTTTTGGCGGCAAACTCGGACGGAGAACGGCGAGTACGATAAATAGCCGTCAATTCAGGCATTAATTCGCGGGAGCGGACTCCCGCTCCCAAATCTCAAATCAAAGTCGGTCGAGAATTGAAGGAGCGGGCAGCTTCCCTGGGAGGCTTAAAGCCCGCTCTTTTAGTTTTTTGACAATCGAATTACCTATTTGCAAAAAACTCCACGCGCTCGC
>JANMVC010000176.1:0-3688 GCA_031392315.1 Pyrinomonadaceae bacterium
GAGTCGTGGGAGATTGCGGCGGAGTCGATCACTAATCGGGAGTTGCGCCGTCGTAGTTCTGAAATATTACCGATGATTCGCGAGGGGCGTACTTTTACGGAAAGCCTCGAAGTGGCGAATTGGGTGCCGCCGCTTGCAATCGACATGGTCGGAATTGGCGAGCGTTCGGGAAGCTTGCGCGAGATGTTGGATGAGGTAGCGGTGTTTTATGATGCCGAGTCAGAGGTGCGGCTGGAGCAGTTGACGACCACTCTTGAGCCTGCGATTCTGGTGGTGATGGGCGGAATTGTGGTCACGATCCTCCTGGCGATTTACTTGCCGATCATTTCGTCTATCTCGGGCGGTACGGGAGTGACGGGCCACCGCTAAACAGGGGCGTTTAGAGTACAAGCTTTAGCTTGCGTCTTCCCAAGATCGAAAGAGCAACGAAAACGAAGAGCAACCTAAACGTTGTACTCTGAACGCCTGGACTCAAAGTGAACAATCCTAAATGAGTGAATTAATCGAAACCCCTACTCTCACCCACACGCCAGAGGGTCACGAGCCTCCTGAGGTGAGAAAAGCAAAGGATCTGGCGCGCCGCTATCGTCTGGCCTTTGTTGAACTCCTTCCCACTGATGAGGAATCCCCCGTCAATTACGAACTCTTTAATGAGATTCCTGTGGACTTGATGGTCCGCCACCAGTTTCTGCCGCTCAAGCGCGATGAAAAGGGATTGCACATCGCGATGGCCGATCCGGCGGACCTCGATCGGCTGGATGAACTCGCCGGCGCCCTGCGCGCACGCATCGTTCCTTACGTAGCAACGGCCGGAACCATTGAACTAATTCTTCGCCGCGGCGACGCGACTCAGCGGGTGTTGCAGGAAGCGGCGTCAGGCTTCCGCATCTCATTAGTTCGCGAAACGGAAACCGGCGAAGAAGTTCTCGACCTGGATCGGCTGGCGACTGACTCGGACATGTCGCCGATCATCAAGCTGGTCGACACGATTATCTACAACGCGATGGAGTCGCGCGCGTCAGACATTCATATCGAAACCCGCGACACGGAAGTACAGGTCAAGTATCGAATCGACGGAGCGCTTTACGCCAAAGTTGATCCAATCGATCTGGCGTTTCATCAAACGCTAATCTCGCGAATCAAGGTCATGTCCGAACTGGATATTGCCGAACGCCGCGTGCCTCAGGACGGCCGCTTCCGGGTGCGCTACAAAGGCCGCAACGTCGATTTCCGCGTTTCGATCATGCCGACCATTCACGGCGAAGACGCGGTGATTCGTATCCTCGACAAGGAACAGATCAACGAGGAGTTTAAGAATCTGAATCTGGATGTGGTGGGCTTTGACGCGGACGACTTGCGCAAGTTTCGCCATTACATTGCCGAACCCTATGGCATGGTGTTGGTAACCGGTCCGACTGGTTCGGGCAAGACGACTACGCTCTACGCCGCGCTCAATGAGATCCGAAACGAAGAAGACAAGATCGTCACGATTGAAGACCCGGTTGAATACCAGTAGCACGGTATCACCCAAATTCCCGTCAACGAAAAGAAGGGGCTGACATTCGATCGCGGGCTGCGTTCTATTCTGCGTCACGATCCGGACAAGATCATGGTTGGGGAAATCCGCGACACGGAGACTGCCCAGATTGCTATCCAGTCAGCGTTGACCGGGCATCTCGTGTTTACAACCGTCCACGCCAATAACGTCATCGATGTTATCGGTCGATTTTTGAATATGGGCGTTGAGCCTTACAACTTCGTTTCCTCGCTCAACTGTGTGTTGGCCCAGCGGTTGATTCGCATCCTGTGTCCTTATTGCAAGCGGGAATACCGGGCGAAGGACGAGGAGCTCATCGATTCGGGATTGCGGCTCGAAGAGCACCGCGACACGCCGTTTTATATGAACGCCGGGTGCGACTCCTGCAATCACACTGGCTATCGCGGGCGAACGGCGATTCATGAGTTGTTGGATTTGTCTGACAACATTCGCGAGATGATCGTTGAACGGCGGCCGGGTTCAGAGGTCCGGCGGGCTGCCGAGGCGGAAGGGCTCAGAAGCTTGCGGGAATCGGCCTTAAAAAAGGTATTCGCCGGGATTTCCACGCTCCACGAGATCAACCGGGTGACCTTTGTGCACGAAATTAGCGCCGGCAAATGACCGATAAGTGACCGGCAAGCAAAACATACGATAAACTTCATCTGACCATAACGACCCTGGCCCAGCCTGAGAGCGAAACTTGTGGGAAAACCGGCCACCGATTTGGGGAACGAACCTGGCTGCTTAACGTGTAACAGAAACGTTGACGGAGCAGTTGCATCCAAGCTTCCTGAGCGGCATTATTAGGCCACTAAACCGTCCACACCTACTGAGAGACACTATGAAATTGAAGATTAACACCCGCATCCCGATTTCCTTGCTGCTTGCCTTCTGCATCATGCTGATGCCGATTGTCGCGCTGGCGAAGAAGGGCGATAAAAACTTCAAAGAAGGAATGCGTTACGAGGCGGCCCAGCAGTGGGAAAAGGCCGCGCAGGAGTTTACGCTCGCGCTCGCCGCAGACCCTTCTAATGTTGACTACCAACTGCATTTCCGGCGGGCGAGTTTCAATGCTTCGCAGTCGTTTATGCAGCAAGGGCGGTCGCTGGCGGAGCAGCGGGATTTTGTGGGGGCCTACAATGCTTTCCGGCAGGCGTATGGCTACGATCCGGTCAACGAGTTGGCGGTTTCGGAGATGGAGCGGATGCTTCATTTGCAGCGCGTGAAGGAAGGACAGAACGGCCTGAATGGTGGTCCCGCGAAGACGGGAGAGCCGCAGCAGGGAAGCCTCGGCGCCCCCGCGCAGGCCCAGGAAGCTACGCCGCCACCGCCGCGATCGCCGGAAGTGTTGCGCGTAGTTACTTTCAGCGGCGATCTCAAGTCGTATATTCGCACGCTGGCCGAACAGCTTAACCTCAACGTCATTTTTGATCGGCAGTCGTTTGTGCAACCGAAGACAATTGATATCAATCTGCGCGACGTTACTACCTCGCAAGCGCTCGACTACATCTTTCTCCAGGAAGGTTTGTTTTTCCAGAAGTTGAGCCGTCGCACCATCGTGGTCGCTGACCAGACGCGCCGGCCGCAGTATCAGCAACTTGTCTTGCGCACTTTCTTTCTCGCCAATTCAGAACCCGAAAAAGCAATGGTACTAATTGGCCAGGCGATACCTCCGTCAGTGGGTCGTCCGCAAACCATCGTGGTGGCCGACAAAGACACGAACAGTTTGACCGTGCGCGATACGGCGGAAAACGTCCGGCTGATTGGCGAGCTGCTGCAAAGCATCGATAAGGATCGCGCCGAAGTTGTAATGGACGTGAACATCTATGAGGTTTCCAAGAGTGACTTGATGCAGTTTGGCAATCAGCTCGGTGATACAACGTCGCTGACTTCTCTGGGAGGCGTGCGGTCCTCGGGTACGACGTTTGGCGGATTGGCGCGGGCGGTGACGACAGGGGCAACGGCCGTAAGTCTTCCAAGTGCATTTGGCGCAGCGCTGGTCCTTCCTGCCTCGCAGTTTCAAGCGTTGCAGAGCAAGAGCAATACAAAGCTGATCGCCTCAACTCAGGTCCACGCTTTTAACGGCGAAGAATCAACCGCGCGTATCGGGCAGCGGGTTCCTGTACAAACCGCCCAGGCGTTTCCGTTTGG
>JANMVC010000188.1:0-10519 GCA_031392315.1 Pyrinomonadaceae bacterium
TCCGTCACCGATAAAGAAGAACGCGCTCGCATTGCACAAATTGAAAATGAAGAGTGGCATCATCGCGAACTCGTGGGCGAGATGCTTCGTTATCTCGACGCCACTCCCCTGCGCTCGCGAGAAATTCGTGCGAAGATCATTGGCCGCACGTTGGGATTTCTCTGCCATCTCAGTGGTTGGCTGGCGCCCATGTACGGGGCAGGCAGGCTGGAGAGCAGCAACATCGTGGAGTATGAAATTGCCGCGGGCTATGCGCGGGATTGTTCCATGGATGCGTTCATCGAAAACCTGCTGACGATGGCTGAAGTGGAGTGGGAACACGAGCAGTATTTTCGTTCTCGCGTCTTGCTCCATCCGCTCGGCAAACGATTGTCCATCTGGCCTGAGCCACGGCCTAAGGAAATGATTCGGAAGTCGTTCGCGCGCGACGCTCCACACCATCTTGAATCAGCCGTATCCGCCGGCTGATCTCGGCGATCTGGTTGCATTTCTGCGCGCGTTGTAAGCAGCGCGCGACCCCTGGCCGTGACTTTCGCTTGACCACTCGAACTCTGCACTGCGACCGCAGGCGCCCGCGGTCCCATTTTCGCGGTGTCAGTGAAGAGTCGCCGTTCTTTTGCCAGCGTGGTAATATCCAACGCACCAACGTACGTAGTTAGCCACCCGACGAATCTTCGAGCCATGTGGAACCAGCAATTACTGCATCATCGTCCGCTCGATAGCCGCTCAAATCTTTTCGCGGACTAGCAGCTTTTCCGCCTACCACTGCGCCCCTCGATCGTAATCGGTTCGACCTGGGACTTCCGAGTTCACTGTCGAACATTTAGAATCCCGCTTTTTCTCATTCAAAAGGAGTTCAGCACCATGTCATCCACAGCTATGGCACCGCCACGAAGGCCGGAAATCAAAACTGCTTTGCCTGGTCCAAAGGGTAAAGAGATCATTGCCGCCGACGCACAGTTTGTAACGCCTTCCTATCCGCGGCCCTCGTTCAAGCTGGTCGCTGAACGCGCCCAGGGAGTTTGGGTGGAGGACGTTGACGGCAATATATTTCTCGATTGCAATGCCGGTGTCGCCGTCTGTTCGACCGGCCATTGTCATCCCGAAGTCGTCCGCGCGATTCAGGAACAGGCCGAGCAACTCATTCACATGTGTGGCACCGATTATTACTATCGCCACATGCCCGCGCTGGCGATGAAACTCGACGAGATAGTTCCGGTCGAGCGTCCAACGCGAACTCACTTCGCCAACAGCGGCACCGAAGCTGTCGAAACTGCTTTGAAGCTCGCGATGCATGCCACGGGACGCGAGAAGTTTATCGCCTTCTTCAACAGTTTCCACGGACGCACGCTGGGCTCGCTATCGTTGACTTCATCGCGTTCGGCCCAGCGCCTGGGATTCAAACGACAGGTGCTGGACGTTGTCCATCTTCCCTATCCCAACGAGTTTCGCAATCCATTCAACCCCGCAGATTGCGGCGACGGCGGCGCGAGCGAAGGAGCTTTGAATTGGATCGAGCAGCGCCTTTTTAAAACCACCACACCGCCGGAAGAAGTGGCCGGTATTGTGGTAGAGGCAGTGCAGGGCGAAGGCGGCTACGTGCCCGCGCCGAAAGGATTTCTCAAAGGTTTGCGACGCATCTGCGACGAGCACGGCATCATGCTGATCATTGACGAAGTGCAATCCGGCATGGGCCGCACCGGAAAAATGTTTGCTTCAGATCATTACGATGTGAAGGCTGACATCGTCACGATTGCGAAAGGCATTGGTTCCGGTTTGCCGATCGGCGCCTGCGTGGCGCGCGCTGGTCTGATGGACTGGAAGCCCGGCGCGCATGCGTCAACCTTCGGCGGAAATCCGGTGTGTATTGCAGCGGCACTGAAAACGATTGAACTTCTCCAGGGCGGGTTGGTGCAGAATTCCGCCGAGGTGGGCCAGTACTTGAAGTCAGGGCTGGAACGTCTGCAGGAGAAGTATGACTGCATTGGCGACGTGCGCGGGATGGGTATGATGCTGGGGGTCGAGTTTGTGGAAGATCGCGCTTCAAATAAAGCAGCGCCGGACTTGCGCGATCGCGTGGAGATAGCCTGCTTTGAGCGCGGGCTGATCATCCTCGGAGCCGGCGCCAATACCATTCGCTGGTCACCGCCGCTGATATTGACCAGAGAAAATGTTGACGTAGCGTTGGAGATTTTTGACGAGGCGATTGCAGCGTCACTTTAGCGTTTGCTGTGATTAGCACAGAGGGTCGCAGTTCACCGGATCGCTGAACTACAGGCGTATAGAGTACAACCTTCAGGTGGCTGCCGCCCCAACCACGCAAGCTAAAGCTTGTACTCTCTACGCCTGTGGATTAGCTGGCGAGTTTCGCAGCAATCTCTTTCATGCGCCCGCGCAGGCGTTCCTCATCAACCGTCGTAACCCGTCCATCGCGGTAGACTTCCCTTCCCGCTACTACCGTCAACACAACATCGCGCGCTGATGAACTAAAAATCACTGTGCCTTCCGGATCGTATGATGGAATTTGATGAGAACCTTCAAGCGAGACGACAGCAAAGTCTGCTTGCAAGCCCTCTCTTAGCTCTCCGACTTGTCCCTTCAATCCCAGTGCGCGCGCGCCGCCTGCTGTAGCTGCGCGCAACAAATCAGGCGCGGATAGTTGCCGCTGAGAATTATCCCGCGGTGCTTCTGAGCGCGCTGCTAGCAAAGCAAAGCGCGCTTCTTCGATCAGATCACAGGTGTTGTTGCTGGCGACCGAGTCACTGCCCAGTCCTACCGGGATGTCAGCATCGAAAAACTTCGCCAACGGCGCTACCCCATGACCCAACTTCGCGTTCGACTTGGGACAGTGGGCCACGCGCGATTTAGTTTCACTAAGTGTTTCGATATCAGCGTCGTCCACGTTGATGCAGTGGGCCAGCAGGGGGCGAGTTTCCAGGATGCCGTGCGCTTTCAAGTATTGAATCGTGGAGACGCCCGGCGCCTTCCAGTAAATGCCACGGCTCCTCAGTCCTGCGGCAAATGGGCCGGAGCCATCGCGCAGCAGCGAGCTTTCCATCGGCGTTTCGGCGGCGTGCATCATCAGCGGCAAGCGTTCGGCAATTGCAAACTCGGCAATCATTTCAAGCTGCGGTGCGCAAACTGTGTAGGGTGCGTGTGGCGACACCCCACATTTAACCAATGCGGTTTCGCGTTCACGAACGTCGGCAATCTTAGCTTGGAGCTTGGAAAAATTCTCCGCCGCCAGACGCGGATCCGGGCCAAATGATTCCTGAAAGACAATGCCACGCAACCCCACATCGCGCAGCGCCGTCATGCTTTGCTTGGCCGAGTCGCTTGCGTCAGCCGTGCAGGTCACGCCGGCTCGTGCTGCTTCACATGCGCCCCAGGCGCTGGAGACGTAGAGGTCATCGTCAGTCATTCGCTCCAGGCGTGCGGCTGTCAGTTTTCTTAGCCAAGCAAAGAAATCAGCTTCGACATCATCGAGAAAGCCGCGCATGGCCGTGAGTTCGAGATGCGAATGTGTGTTGACCAAACCAGGAATAATCGCTGCCTCGCCGAAATCGCGCACCTCCGCGTCGGGAAACTGTTGGGCGAGTGCGGCGCGGCTGCCGACGGAAACGACTTGTGAGCCTTCAACGGCCATCGCCCCATCGGGAATGTTGGAAGATGAAATCGGCACCAGCCAGCGAGCGGCGTAGACGGTAGGCATTAATGTTGGGCTCTTCCTAACGGTCGGGTTTGGGTTCAGGCGATGTCGTCGCGGGAGCCTTGGCGATTCGTTGCGTGCGTCCCTTGAGTTGATCGTAGCGCTCAAGTATTGAGCTGACATACGCGCGCGTCGAGGCAATATCAATCTTCGAAACAAACTCAGCGCGCGTCAAAGCCTCTTGACCTTCACCAACCTTGTTCCACTCCGCCGCGCGGCTGGGGCCGGCGTTGTAACCGGCAAGCATGCGCGCGTCGGCGTCGGGCGTGTCGCGATACTGTTCACGAATTTTTTCCAGGTACCATGAACCGATTTGAATATTCCGCTCGGGGTCTCGCAGCAAGCTTGCGGGATCCTGGGCCACCTGCCGTTGCAAATCAGGCAGCCCGGTTTCGGCGGCCCACTCGCGCGCCACCGCGGGAGTGATCTGCATCAAACCTATCTCGCCATCTTTGCCGACCTGCCACGGACGGAAATACGTCTCTTCATAAATGACGCTCCAAACCAAATCAGGATCGAGCCGGTACACTCCCGCCTGCCTGGCAATCATGGCGTCGAATCGATGGATCCAATACTGGTTGGAAAAATAGGCGCCGGCCGCAACGGTGAGGATGATGAGGACAACAACTGCGAGACGCTTCATTAGATTCGTAGTTTAGATTAGGAGATTCAGCTTACTGCTGCGCGAATCGCAACCAGAAGGCTGTACGCTGAACACCGCGGCGCGAGGCGCGAGCTTTGTTCTAGTTTCTACGTTTCAATCTCGCCCAGAAATCGGCAGCGGTTGCTGAACTGTCCACGCCTTCGTAGCGTGAACGCATTGCCACATCATCGAGCACGTGGCCCTGCAACCAAATTTCCGCATCGAGCGTCACGCCGGGGGCCAACTCGCCTCCGCGCAGGGAGCGCTGGTTCACCAGGATTTCAAGATTCATTCGATCGAGATCGAGGTGAATCCAGTAGAGGTCGCTGCCCGAGAGCGGATTCTTCAAAGGCTTGTAAGCGATTACGCGCCCGGAAAGGCTCCAATCATTCTCGTGCGCTGCCCGCGAAGGAGCTGCTTTATCCAATGGCAGCCACCTCGTTTTTCCCGGCGCTGAACGCACCCTCGCCCGGTAAGCCAAGCCACAGAGACCTACATGAAGCTCATGGGCGCCGAAACCTCCGGGGCCAACTTCGGTAAGGTTTTGCAGTTCAAACAAAACCTCGGCGCCGGATCCATCGCGATAGCCGTGGACCACCGCCTCGCCTTCTTCATCGTATTCAGTCAACGCCCAGGGACTGATCGTTTGAATGTAACGCGCGCGAAAGCCGGGCCGGCAGTCGGCATAAAACACATCGCCGCTTCCTGATTCATAAAGCACAGTCCAAACCTCGAGCCCTTCGCCCAGCTTCCAACAGCGGCCGTGAAGCACGGCGCCGCGACGGCTAACCTGCGTGGCTTCACCCTGATCTCCGGCTCGTTCGGCGAGATAGTTGAAAGCTTTCTCGCTGGGAACTTCTAATCCAATGGTTTCAAACGTAGCGTTCATGATTACACGAAATAAAAGCGAATAGTGTCCACTCGTCAAACCTGCTTGCAGCCAGCCTATCCTGACTTGCCCGCGCGTTTCCTCGGCCTGTCTTCAGCCATCTGCAACTCCGCGGCGACATCATCTCGCAACGCGCGCGATCTCATGCCGCGAATGTTTCGCTCGGGACCGTACGCCGGCCTTACACCAGAGCGAACCATTTCCGTAAAGAGGTCAACATCGTAGTCCACTTCGCGAGACATCTCTTCGCGAATGGCGTGCAACACTTCCAGGAATTTCGGTCTTCGATACATGCAGTGTCAAATAAATTTCAGGTCAACTCATCACTCGTCATTTTTCTTCCGTACACCTTCGATCAAAAATCACAAATTCGCAAGCCGAAATTTCGACGCACGAATCACCGACTTTTCTCAGTCGCTTCGGAAACAAGAAACTCCGGTGTCACGATCATGGGAACATAGAATCCAGCTGCGGTATTGAAGAGCCGGATGCGCGCCTGACGCCGGACATTTGCGAGGTGGCCAAAATTCCATGTCACCAGATAGTCGATCTTGTGATAGGAGGCAATGGCCACGTGCAGAGCATCGGCGATGTACTTGCGATGGAAGATTCCGCGCGAGATATACCCATCGGCAAGAATGGATGCTTCCTCCGTCAACTCAACCTGCTCGAGGTTAGCAATCAAGTTCAGATACGAAGAGCGATGTGGTTCCGCAACGCGTTCCAGTTCGCGCGGCACCAGCGGCGAGATCACCGCGCGGTAGTCAGGCATCTCATGTTCCCACCAGCGGATCGTCAAGTCGCGCCGAAACGGCTCGCCGTTATCAAGGTAGGCGCCGATGACTGACGTTTCGAGATAGAGGCTTTGCTTCATGGCTTCAACGCTACGGCTTTCGATGGTCGGTGTTGACATTGTCTCCAACCTTTGCGGTCTTGCCAATCGGCTCAAGTCGGACGACGCTGCGCGGAAAGTCGAAGGAGACACGATAATGCCGGAGAAAGTTGCCGCCCAGAATTCCATTTTGAGTGAAACCCGCCGTTTCGTTCAGCGATTCCATATCGAGGACGGCGGCGCTTACGTGTTCGCGCACCAGCGAACCCAGCGAAACCCTCGGCAGTAGCACCCGCTTCACATTTTCGGACACACCCGCCGCGCCGAACACGCGCATTCGAGTCGGCTCAAGGTAAGAGGCCAAATCCTCCTGCTCGACCAGTTTCTCTGAAACGACGGTGATGCTGGCTCCGGTGTCGATGATGAAATTGAGGGGCCGCTCGATTCCTTCAAGATGGACTTCGCCACTCAGAAATCCGCTCGAAGTCGTGCGCACTGGAATTTCCAAAGCGCCTGCTCCCAGCGGCAGCGCATTGGTTGCGGGCTTCCGCGAATCCTCGACCGGACGCCGCAGCGCAAATCCTCCTTCTCCAAAAACAAACGCCTCGTCAGCCTGCTTGCGAGAGCTGCCGGGCTCACGGCGCAGAGTGAAAGTGCTATCTCCATAATCAACCGAAGCGATGAATCGCGAGATTACGGACAACCCCAAATAACCATCGACGGCAAACCTGTCGTCATAAAAACGGCGAATGTAAACCGGTACGCGTTCAACCTTAATCTCGCCGACTTCCAGTGAAGACAAAAAGCCGTAAACGATTTCAAACTTTCCGCCGCCACCAACCGCGCGGGCCATACCTCCTCGAGCCACGGCGTTGACTCCCAACTTCTTCGCGGTCTCTTCAGAAATTACCGACATCCCCGACCCGGTATCGAGTACGAAGCGCAAGTATTCCTTTCCGCCGTTGACTCTGATCTTTAAAATCGGACGCCCATCGACTGATTCGAAAGACATGCTGGTCTGATTTCCCGAGCGCAGATCATAGAGCGAACTCTGTTTGCCAAGATAGCGAAGGAAGTCGATCAGTCCGCGGATGCGGTCCCGGCGGTCGGCATCAGTTTTGGGGGCGATGATCAGAAATCGTTGATATGCGTCGGCAGCTTCCTGGTAGCGTTCAGTGCGCGCCGATGCCTGCGCGAGATTGAAAATATAATCCGGCTCATCGGAATCCAGATCGACCGCGCGGCGGAGTCTCTTGATTGCGGAGTCGAGGCGGTTCTCATAGAAATCGACCATCGCCAGGCCGCCGATGGCCAGGGCCTCATTCTCATGAATGCTCAGTGCGGTGCGAAACTCTTCCACAGAATTTCGGAAATCGCCCGAAGCCAGAATCGCGGCGCCCAACAGCGCATGAGCCCTGGCTGAAAGCGGTTCCGCGAGGATCACGCGCGCGGCGTGATCGTAAGCATCCTGCAAGTTCCGCTGCTTCAGCAGGGCAAAACTTAAACCGAGCCGCGCCTGACTGTCGTGCGCGTTTTTCCCGAGCAGCCCCCGATAGATTTTCTCGGCCGCTTCGTAATCGCCGTCATTTAACGCTTTATCCGCACGCTGCAGAGATTTTGAATCACCGACGGCAGCTAACGATCCGGGCGCGGCAATACAAACGGAGACTGAAAAGAGTCCCGCCAAAATACCAGCCGTCATCCACTGACGCAGATTTTTCAAGCTTAGGGGGTGCATGTTCTTACTTTCTGAATTCGCAGGACGCCAAGCAATCGGGGAGAAAAATCTTTCCGAACTCACTTCAAGACTTCGCCAGTTTTCATCGACCAAAGCACGAGATCAAGTTCGTCAAAGTCGATTCCAATCTCATGGGCGAAAAGACGAAGTTTCGTTTCGATCTCAAGGTAGCGCGCCCGGCCGGCAGGGGGCTTGGCTGTATCAACCACTTCGAGATCCATAAGACAACTCATCACGTGCTTATCGAGAATGGCGTAGCCGCTAAAGCCGATGTTTCGCAAATAGTGGCTGGCTTCTTTGTAGCCCAGACCCTTGACCTGCTTTTCCTGCGCCAGCCAGTCTCGACGCTCGATTGGATCTGAGAAACTCTTTAGCTTCCGGCGCAATGAAAGGTCGCAATCGGCACGCAGATAGTTTCGCGTCACCACAATGTAGCCAGGCCGGGCAACGGGAAAACGATGCGCGCCAGCCGCCACCAGCGCCCTGGTCATGGCCCGAGCATCGCCTTCAATCAGCAACGGCCGAATAGCCTCGACAGATTTGAGACCCATCCGAGCGGAGGCGCCGGCAGTAAAAATGCAGTAGACGAGTTCTTCCCACAGCCGGAGATCAGAACCGCTGCGCCACACCTTTCGAAACTCATTAAGGCGCAAGCGAATTTCATTTTTCCGCATCGCGTGGGCGGCCCGAATGTTCTCAACAATGACGGTCGGACGATTGCGTTTCACAAGGATTGTCAATGCTCAGATTCTAGGTTTGCACTTTTGCGTTGTCAACGCAATTGAAAATTCAGTAGCGGCGAGCACTTCGAGTTCCGGCGCAGGGTCCAGTAGCTACATCTTCCTTGACTCACCCGGCATCAAAGACACTCTTCCCGCTTTGCTCTCCCGCCTTCATGTTACTATTTCAAGGTTGCTCGACCGAGGTACCGCGGTTGAGCACGGGCAACGAGATACCCAGACACAAATGTCACTTAAACGAATTAAGGTTAGTTCCGTACGTATTTTTGGAGCCGCCGTTCTGCTGGCGTCACTGACGGGTGCTAACTCTGCGCAGACGATTCCCCCACAACCACACCGTTCGCAATCACAGTCAACCAATTCGACAACACAGCAGCCTGCGCCAGGTCCGCTGCAAAACCAAACGACCTCCGGAAATGAGTCGCCACCTGTTTACGGCATACAGGGCGTGCTGGTCGAAACCGCAGATGGACGGATGGTTTCGGCGCAGTCGGCCGATCAGGCTTTCAACCCCGCCTCGGCCATCAAGCTCGGTACAGCCCTGGTTGCGCTGCAAAACTTTGGACCGCTGCATCGTTTCACTACCGGCTTCTGGAACGACGGTTCCGTAGATAAAGCCAACGGCCAAATCCTGGGAAACCTTTACGTTACCGGGCGCGATCCTTCGTTTCACTACGAACACGCGGTAATGGTAGCGCGCGAGTTGAATAGTTTGGGCATTCGCAGAGTTAGCGGCGACCTGGTTATCTCTCCTGGCTTTACGATGAACTTTGGCGCGTCTGCGCGACGATCCGGCGAAACGCTTTACGACACGCTTGACTCGACTTTGCGATCTGCCGAAGCCGCGCGCGCCTGGACCTACCAGCGCACAGCTCTCGGCGATCAAGCGAGTCTGCAAAGCAACCCAAGCGTAGCCGTGCTGGGTGAGGTAACCGTGGGTCCAGCGTCGCCGGGAGCACGGCTGCTGCTCACGCACAAGTCCAGCAAGTTAACCGACGTGCTCAAGGTTCTGCTTTGTTATTCAAACAATTTCATGGCTGAACGAATCGGCGACAGCCTGGGCGGAACGCAGTCGGTCGCGCAGCAACTCGCCGTCAAGTTGGGAATTCCCACCGCTGAAATTCAGCTCGCTTCGTTGAGCGGTCTGGGCGTGAACCGGGTGACGCCGCGCGCAATGATGAAAATATTGCGAGGCCTCCGCGCCGAGCTTCAACAACACAAGCTCTCACCGGCTGAGATCATGCCCGTGGCCGGAATTGATCCCGGCACTCTCGAAGATCGTTTCACTGGCCCCGCCTGGCAAGGCAGCGTGATCGCCAAGACCGGCACGCTGATTCGAACTGACGGCGGCGCCAGCGCTCTGGTCGGGCAAATGCGAACAGCACATGGTGACGTATTGCTCTTCGTCATCATGAACCAGCGCGGCAGCGTTTTGCGATTTCGACAGAATCAGGACTTGCTGGTCATGCAAATACAGAACAGCCGCGGCGGACCCAAGCCTTTCAAGTACACACCGCTGCCGCTGCCCATGAAACTCGCCGACACCGAAAGCATATCCGGTTCGAACGGTAGTGAACCGGAGTCCGGCACTCGCTCAGCCGCCACACCCTGATAAAGCGTCTTTCGTTTTGTCGTAGTGGATTGGCTCAGCTGTGTTCCGCCCACGCGCAAGATGCGCGTGCCACCGCTGAAAATTCCAACTCGCCGGCAGCACTGCGCCCCGCCGATCACCAGGATCGACGGGGCGCTTCACCGTCCAGCTTGCGCGCGCGGTGTGCGGCACCTCACACGCAGCGGACGATATTGTTATTGCAGCCTGCTGCATAAAAATCTAACTCAGTAAAGTTCTAAAGAGGGTCAGCTTTCCCTAATTGGCGAAGCTCAAATCCGAACGGCTCCAGATTGGGGAAGGCTGGACTTAACTTCACCGCGCATAGGAACTCTTCTTCCGCCGTCGTTACTTAAGGT
>JANMVC010000213.1:0-3363 GCA_031392315.1 Pyrinomonadaceae bacterium
TGGTAATCTCGCGTTCCAAACCACTAGCGAAGAGCTGCAGACACTGTTTGCGCAAGCAGGCACGGTGGAGAGCGTATCCTTGATCGAAGATCGCGAAACGGGTCGCTCACGCGGCTTTGGTTTCGTTGAAATGTCTTCGAAGGAAGAAGGCGCTGCGGCGATTAGCCAGTTTAACGGCAAGGACATGGGCGGCCGCGCGCTGAACGTGAACGAAGCCAAGCCCCGCGAAGATCGCGGCGGCGGTGGCGGCGGACGCAACGGCGGATCGCGCTACTAAGCCAAGCTCGCAAGTAATTGCGATTGATAGGGCCCCCGGCGGAATTTTTCCGCCGGGGGCTTTGTCTTGTTAATAACTAACGCCCGCACGCCGAAGGCGTAAAAATAACTTAGCCCGGCGTAGCACGCCGGGTTAGAATGTCCCTACCATCACAACCGCTCATTCGTGCCTACCCTGAAAGGGTTGAATACTCAATCGAAGGAGCTCTTTATGTCACAATCACTTTCAAAGATCTGGACCCATCTAATCTTTTCAACCAAAGAGAGGTTCCCGTTTCTCTCCGATGAAACCGTGCGTCAGGATATGCATGCATACCTGGCATCGATTCTCAATGCAAACCATTGTCCGACGCTTGTCGTCGGCGGAGTCTCCGATCACGTCCATGCACTCTTTGTCCTTTCCAAGAATCACTCAATCGCCAGCATTGTCTGGGCGATCAAGCGTAGCTCGTCGAAGTGGGCAAAGCGCCAGGGACCGGACTTGAGTAAGTTTCACTGGCAGGAAGGGTACGGAGCGTTTTCCGTCAGTCGGTCAGACGTCGAGCGGGTGGAAAAATATATTCTGAATCAGGAAACGCATCATCGGAGATAGACGTTTCAGGATGAGTTTCGGAAGTTCCTGAAAGCGTACCAGGTTGAGTATGACGAGCGATATGTCTGGGATTGAGAATTCCAACCCCTTTCAGGGTTTGAAAAAGGGAATTGAGGCTCGTTCGTTTCCCGGCGTGTTACGCCGGGCTAAGTTATCGAACGCCTTCGGCGTTCTTCGCGACTGCCTTCGACGTTCATTTTCGACTGCAGGTTGACAGTTCACAGGTCCAGCTAAGAAATTGCCCGGGGTATCCGCTCGTGGGTTTGCATGGCGGGAGGTTTCAATCCGAATCCGTTAGCGCGTTCGTAAATACATCGACTAAACTATTAGCGGTAGGAGCAGCAGTTATGAATCGTCGTTATTTTCTTTCGTCAACTATCGCGGCTGGAACATTCGCCGCGTTTGCGAGTTTGCCATTGATGTCCGCGACGTCTTGGCAAAAAGGCAAACCTGGAAAATTATTGAAGTTTGATGGAGTGAATAAAGTGAAGAAGACAGACACAGAATGGAAACGCGTCCTAACGCCGGATCAATACAGCGTAACGCGACAAAAGGGAACGGAGCGACCCTTCTCAAGTCCGCTCAATAGCAATCACCAGGAAGGGATTTTCCAGTGCGTCGCTTGTGGGCTGCAGTTGTTTAGCTCTGAAGCGAAGTTTGATTCAGGCACGGGCTGGCCCAGTTTTTGGCAGCCAATCGCGGCGGAGAATGTGCAAGAAGAAGTTGATAGCAGCTTGTCGGAGGTGCGCACCGAAGTGTTATGCGCCCGATGCGATTCCCACATTGGTCATGTTTTCGCTGATGGCCCAAAACCCACGGGTCTGCGTTATTGCATGAACGGCGTGGCGCTGAAGTTTGTGAAAGATCCGTCGTAAAGCTGACCCGATCCACTAAGCGAGGCGCGGAGTGATTTAGAATTCTGTAAATCATGTCTGGGAGAAAAGGAAGTTGATGGAGCAACTGTTAACCCAGTTTCTCGAACACCTGCGTTACGAGCGCAACTTGAGCGAACACACCCTGCGCAACTATGCGAGCGACCTCCAACAGTTTCTGGATTATCTGGCTCCAGCCCATCCCAAAACAGGACAGAGAAGTGAGCCGGACATCGCGGCCATCGATCACATCACAATTCGGGAATGGTTGGCGACGCTCCACGCCGCTGAGAAAAAGAAGACCTCAATTGCCCGAAAGCTCGCCGCCTTGCGCACCTTCTTCCAGTTTCTGGTGCGCGAGGGAATGCTCGAGTTGAATCCCGCCAAGCTTGTATCCACTCCGCGCCTCGAAAAGAAACTGCCCGTGCATCTTTCGATCGAAGAAGCCGTCGCGTTTATTGAAACACCAGATATCAGTACGGAACTCGGCAAACGCGATCGCGCAATGCTCGAGTTGATGTATGCGACCGGTGTGCGCGTGGCTGAGTTGACCAAACTCGATCTCGGCCACATCGATTTTAGAAACAGATTGATTCGGGTGACAGGGAAGCGACGCAAAGAACGCATCGTGCCGTTTGGTGAGCCGGCGCTGGACGCTTTGAAAGTGTATCTGGACGTTCGGGACACGCTGCTTAACGCGGCTCCGGTTTCCGAACGCGAGCCCGAAGCGCTATTCCTCAATTACCAGGGCACGCGCATCACCACGCGGTCGGTTGGCCGGATGGTGGAAAAGTATATTCGCATCTGCGCCGGAAGGTATGACATTAGTCCGCACGCGCTCCGCCATTCCTTTGCCACCCATCTCTTGGATTCAGGCGCCGACCTGCGCGACATTCAGGAGTTGCTGGGGCACGCGCGACTCTCAACGACGCAGATCTATACGCACGTTTCCATGGAAAAACTAATTGCGGTTTACGATAAGGCGCATCCGAAGGCGTGAATAGTGAATGGTAAATGGTAAATGGATGTTGAGTTGGCTGCAACGTTTAGCGGCTCGGGAAATAGTAAACCATTTACGATTTACCATTCACCATTTACCGGTTAGAGCGTTGAGTGCTCATCGTCGCCGTTGGCTGCCTCAATCGCAGTTTGACATGCTGCATCGTAGCGGGCGGTGGGCACGGCTTCGAGCCGGCGTTCGTCAATTGACTGGCCGCAGCGAGCGCAGACGCCGTAAGCGCCCTCTTTCATCCGCAACAGCGCCTGGTCGACATCAGCGACCATTTTGGATTCGCGTTCGCCCAAGCGCAACGCGATCTCCTTGTTGACATCCATTACCGAGAGATCGACCGCGTCTTTGACGTCGTTGTTAGAGAAATCGAGCGCGGCCGCCTGATCCTGGCGAATATGTTCGGTGTGCTGGCGGAGTTGGGCCACCAAAAGGCTGCGGAAGTGTTCCAGTCTATTTGCATCCATTGAAGCTGCGTTCCCTTGCTTGGTCAACCGTGAAATAAAAATCGTTTTCAGTGAGCGGAGATTATAACCCACTGCCGCTCGGATGCGTTATTGGGCTCAGCCACCAGTGCTCACCTGACGGTTGCGTTTGCGCCGATCTTTGCAGAT
>JANMVC010000382.1:0-3059 GCA_031392315.1 Pyrinomonadaceae bacterium
TCCTTTCGGCGTCGTTTCTTTGGTGACGCCGGGCGGTTCGCTGGAAACTCAGTATCAGATCAATATCGATCATCTGCTGGGAACCAGGAATCAGTTTCGCTACCGCTTCAGTTCCGACAAGATTGGCGTGACCCAACCGGGCAGCGGCAATCCAAAATTCAACAATCAAAAGAATGTCATCGCCCGGCTCTTCTCGGCCGGCTGGATCAATACGATGAATTCGCAACTGGTAAACGAGATGCGGGTTTCCTACAAGCAGTTCGTCCAGGATTATCCGTTGAATGATTCCGCCTTCAACACGTTTCCCAACATCACCGTGGCGCCTTTGAATCTGGGCATTGGGCCAAATGGCAATCTGCCGCAGGGTGGTTTGAATCACTCGTATCAGATTTACGATTCGCTCAGCTATTCGCGCGGCGCGCACAACTTCAAGTTTGGTGGGGAGATTAGATACCTGGTGTTCACCAGTTTCTTCCTGCCGCGCGGCCGTGGCGATTACAACTATGCCACGCTTGACGAGTTGATCACTGACGCAATTCCCTCCAACGTGGATTTGCGCGGCGTCGGCTCGGCTGCTTTCACGGGCAACCAGCGGAAGTATTACCTCTTTGCGCAAGACGATTGGAAGGTGTCGCCGCACCTGACGCTAAATCTTGGCGCGCGTTATGAACTGCTCGGCTTGCCGCGTGACGCTGCTCTGCAAAGGCTGAACTCGATCTCAAACGTGCCAGGCGTGATCGAATTCAACGTTCCCAAAATCGACAAAAACAACATCTCGCCACGCGTCGGACTGGCTTACTCGCCGGAGTTTTCCAGCCGATGGGGACGAATCTTTTCTGGTTCGCGCGGCCAGAGTTCTATTCGCGCGGCGTTTGGGCTCAACTACTACGAGACGTACCAAAACCTGTACCTGCTGAATCTGCCTCCGCAGTTTCAACAGGAAATCAGCGCCTCGGCGTTTGGCTATGGTGCGCCCTTCCTGCAAAACGGTGGCGTGTCGCCAACGCCAATTCCGCCCAACACTGTGGCCGACGCGAGCGCCGCCACCGGTTCATACATAAACGACGCCGTCGAGCCCTACATCATGTCGGCAACGCTGTCGTATCAACGCGAACTGACCAGCGGCACTGTCTTGGAGTTGCGCTATCTCCACACGGCCGGTCGTCATTTGCCGGTGCAGGTTCGTCTCAACGGCGGCGTGGTGGACAACAGCAGGTTGGTCATGCCGACCTTCCTGAGCAATCCATCAGCAACCGACCTGGCGGGGCGTCCGACTCTCGGGAGCCTGGGGCTAAACAATCGATTCCCAGGTCGCCTGGCTCGCTACGGGTTTCTCGGGAGCGTGACCTCGTTTGAGACCGAGGGCAATTCGGTTTACGACGGCGCTTCAGTAAGCCTGACTCGCCGGCTAACCAATGGCCTGGCCCTGACAGCGGCCTACACGTTTAGCAAAGCGATCGACAACGCGACTAACGAGCTCTTCTCGAGCACGGTTAATCCGCGTCGCGCCCAGGATGGATTCGACCTGAGCCAGGAAAGGTCACTTTCCGCGATCGATGTGCCGCATCGTTTTGTCGCTTCGTTTAACTACGACATTCCTTTCGCGCGCGGGAGCAATAATGCCCTGCTCAGAGGAGTGTTAGGTGGATGGCAAATCAACGGCGTCTTCCAAACGCAGTCAGGTCAACTAATGACGCCGCAGTCCGTGCTCGACAGCAATCGCAACGGCGATGCCGCGGGCGATCGCACCATTGTTAATCTCAATGGCGTGAACGGAACCGGCACCGGAGTCTATGCGGTCAATGCACTGGGACAGCGGATCGTGGATGGCAGCGGCGCGGATGTGCTGGGCCATCCGTCCACGGTGGGATACGTGGCAATCAATGGTTCGGCGCAGTATATCCAGGCTGGACCAGGCGCGCGGGCCAATGCCGGCCGCAACACGCTGCGGACTAATAGCTGGAACCGCACCGACATAACGTTGGTGAAAAACTTCCGCCTCGGGCCGGAGCGATTGAATTTCCAGATCGCCGCCGAGATCGGCAACTTGTTCAACCAACGGATTCGCACCATTGGCGATTTTGGTTCACCGTTCTTCGTGAACCAGAACGACTTCAATGGCACCAACCAATTCGGGATTGGCGCAGTATCGTTTGCCTTCCCCGATGTAACCAGTCCGCTCTTTAACAACTACGGCGCGGGCAACTTCAGCGGCCGCACAATTCAATTGCGCGGCAAGTTCACTTTCTGAGGTGACGCGGAACTAAAGTGGCACGCGCATCCTGCGCGTGATTCACATGCAACAACGGGGAGCAGCTCAAGTGCTCCCCGTTTTATTTAGGTCCGAAGGACCGTTAGTGAATAGCCCCGCCCGTCAGGGCGTGGATGAATGTGGAGTGCTCTGACTACCAAGGCCCGAAGGGCCGGAATAGATATCGCACCTTCGGCGCTCATCACGGATTGGACTCGTACCACGCCCTTTCGGGCGTGGCTATTGACTGACGGTCCTCCGGACCTGAAGAACAGGGGTGCAGAGAGTCATCCTAAGTCATCGGTCGCATCCAGATAGCCAACGATGCAGTCGCGGATCTGATCGTACGACTGTTCATACACCGCGCGGCCACAGCCATAGGGATCAGCGATCTCTACGCCGCGTGCTTTCGGATCAAACTCACCCAGCAAACTGACACGCTCGGGCTCGATCCCATACTCCTCTGTCAACACTTCAGCATGCAGCTTCTCCATCACCAGAAATCGCGTAATTGAGTCGAGCGGCAAGTCGCGCACCCAGGTCGCCACATCCGGCGGCGCCGGCGTCTGGTGCAGTTCGCAGGTTCTCGTGGTGTCGTATATCGCCGGCGCACCTCTTAAATCAAAAACGCCCGCAGAGTAGACATCGACCGGAATTCCACGCTTCTCAACTTCCGAAACGAGAATCGTGGAATTCCGGTCGATGTCTACTCTGCGGGCGTTTTTTTTTTAAGAGGTGCGCCGGCGATATACGACACCACGAGAACCGGCGAACATCACCAGACGCCGGCGCCGCCGGGTGTGTGGGG
>JANMVC010000385.1:0-4773 GCA_031392315.1 Pyrinomonadaceae bacterium
GTGCTGTTTTTGATTGACTCCCAATAGCTTAATTCAAACGCCGCTGGATCGACTCTGGTCTCAGTGGCCTTCCCACTTGTCGGAAGTCGTTCTGTGGTGTTCGGCGGGGCGTTGAAATAAAACGAACCCACTAGCGACGAAGCCTCCCAGGGCACCTGCTTGTTGCCGGTACGCTTCATCACCTCCCGGCGCACTTCCATGAACATGTCGGTGGCGGTCAGCCCCGGCAGCCGTATCGCCTTCAACAACTCCGATGTATAAAGTCCATTCTCGCCCACGCCATCAGCCGCAACCCTTCCCGGCGCGGTCGCGTAAGCGATCAGCGTCCCCGTTGGCGCATCCACCTGGGCTAGGCCTTCGGCAGCTGAGCGAAAGCTGCGGGCAAAAGGATTGTTGCGACAGGCATCGAGGATGACGATGTTCAACCCATTCTGCGCGTCGTCCATGTAGTTCAGCACGAGGCCTACATCCACGCCGGAGTCCTCTACGTCAGCTTCGCTTTGAATGTCGGCATCGATAGGAATGATGTAGTTACGACCGCGCGCTTGAACGCCATGACCGGCATAATAGAAGAGACCGTTTCCACCGGCCTTGAGCTTCTGTCCAAACTCACGAATCAGACGCTTCATTTCGCGCTGGCTGACATTCACGCCGCTCGAAACTTCGAAGCCTAACGTTTTCAGATTCGCGGCCATGTCGCGCGCGTCGTTTGGTGGGTTCTTCAGCGGCGGTGCATTGGTGTAAGCGCCGTTTCCAATCACCAGCGCAACTCGTTTACTGTTCGTTGCGTTCGGAGAGGATCCATTTTGGACGAGTTGTCGGTCCTGCGCCGTGGCGGGTTGCGACCACACGAGTAGGCCGGCCACCGAAAGCGTTGCCCACGCGACCATCACCGTTTGAGCGTTTGATTTGGGTTTCATTTCAAGTACGTCCCAAGATTTCCCTTAGCGGTATGTTGGTTTACCAGTGAACTTAATTGTTTGCCGACATGTCATTGAACTTTCCTCAAGGCGAATTTGTACATGCCGTTGTCTGGCCTGACCTCAGCGCGACCGAAGTTCCAACTTCCCGTTAATGCATCTCCACTCAGTAGCGCTGCCGCCTCCGTGTTGCCCCCCAAGACTTTCTTTGCATCGAATACCATGCGAACTTCATTGCCTTTGACCGTGTATGTTCCGCGAAAAGTTGGATCATTCAAACGGCCCCACTTCAAAAACCAAATAACTTCAGAATTTGCGAGAAACTGAAATTCATAATGCTTGTCACCGCCTGAGGAATCGCCTTTCCAGGTGGTTCCTTCCAGCGAGTTCGCGGGGGTCATGGCTCCAGACTGGCTGGCCGCCGCAACAGCAAAGTTTGCGCCCGGATTCGCGCATACAAACTTCATCGCCGCTAGAGCATCCGACGCCGCGGCTGTCGACTCAGCCTCAAATCTCGTCCGCGACCTGCCGTCGCGGATCTCGCGAACGAAAGCGTTATCAAGCCGCGCCTCAGTAATGTCGCTACACTTAATTACGTATGGCTTATTGACTTCGCCGTTCAACTTGTTCACATCGACATTGTCGTACACGAACTGGATTTGTCCCGGCGTCACGATTAGAGTGCCGGGACTAGTCACACTCGCCATGGCGCTGCGCAGTTCATAGAAGCCTTTGAAACTTTTAATGTTTCGCGCGACGTCATCCGCCTTTGCTTTTTCCTTTTCGCCAGCTTCCAGCGGAGCTAACCTTCGCCGCGCCAGCACAACGAAGTCCCCGTTGGGATACTTCTCCAGATAAGCGCGATAGTCGTCCGCGCTAGTGCTGTTTTTGACAGAATCCCAAAAGGCGAGCTCGGTCGCACTGTTGCTTGACGAAGACCTTGACTCGACTGGTTTGCTTGCGGCTTCAATGCTGGCAACACGATTCTTGGCCAGCGTAACAAATTGTCCGCTGGGATATTTCTCGAGATAACTTTTGAAGTCGTTCGCATCAGTGCTGTTTTTGATCGTCTCCCAATAACTCAACTCAAAGGCCGATGGATCGAGAGCGATACGAGTTCCGCTCTCGGCGTTGTTCGAACCAACTGGAGTGGCAAAATAAAAACTCCCCACTAGCGAAGACGATTCCCACGGCACCTGTTGTCCGTTGGTTTGTTTCTGCACTCCGGCACGAACGCGCTTGAACATCTCTTCCACGCTGATACCGCTTACCAGCATCTGGTTCAAAAGCTCAGAAGTGTAGAGCCCGTTGCGTCCCTGGCCATCGCCGGCCACGCGGCCGGGGGAAGTCGCGTAGGCGATCAAAGTTCCGCTGGGCGCATCGACCTGCGCGAGTCCGCTACCGGCTGAACGGAAACTTCGGGTGAATGGGTTGTTACGACAGGCATCGAGGATGACGATATTCAATCCATTCTGGGCCTCGTCCATCAACCCCAAAACGAGATTGAGATCGACGCCTTGATCTTCAACGTCAGTTTCACTCGTGATGTCCGCGTTAGCCGGAATCAAATAGTTTCGGCCGCGCATCTGTACGCCGTGGCCTGCGTAATAGAAAAGTCCCTGACCGCCTGCTTTTAATTGCTGGCCAAACTCCCGAATCAAGCGCTTCATCGTGCGTTGATCGGCATCGATCGAGCTTGCGACTGAGAAGCCAAGCTGTTTGAGAGTCGCTGCCATGTCGCGCGCGTCGTTCGGCGGGTTCTTCAATGGTGGCGCATTTGTGTACGCGCCATTGCCAATCACCAGTGCGACTCGCTTACCGTTGCCGGCTTTCGTTGAACCGGTCTGTACCAGTTGGCGGTCGGGTTGCTGTTGCGCCCGCAAGTCTTCCCTCGGCATGCAGAACATGAGGGCGGTAGCGGCAAGCATTAACGTTGACGCCGCATAAATTGCGCTCGTTAGTTGTCGCCGTTTGGAGGGGTTCAAAATCATCTCTTTCAGAAAAATTCCTTTCTGGCAGATAGGGCGCTGAGCAAAGAACAAACAACAAAACAATTTAATTAGTTCGGGCCTCCGCAACTACGCGAAGCCCGAGATCGTTGAGACTATAGTCCGGGGTGCCGTAGGCGCGATAAGCCGAGCGCAAGCGGGCGGCATCATTCAGCAACGAACCACCGCGCAGCACCCGGGAACTTTGTTCGCCGCCACTCAGCCACGCGCTGCCGTCGCTGGGTGCGCCCTCGTATGTCTCCTGATACCAGTCCTGACACCACTCTGAAACGTTGCCATGCATGTCGGCCAGGCCCCAATCGTTCGTCCGCTTCCCTCCGACAGGATGAGTTTTATTTCCGGAGTTCTCTAAATACCACCCCATCTCCCCAACGCTACCGGCGTAATCTCCCGTCGTTCCCGCGCGACAGGCATACTCCCACTCAGCCTCAGTTGGCAAGCGATACCTGAATCCATCGTTGCTTTGGTTGAGCTTGCTGATGAATTTCTGTGCGTCATCCCATGACACTTGTTCAACCGGACAGCTGGGGCAGTCTTTGAAGTGAGATGGATTATTACCCATGACCGACTGCCACTGAGCTTGGGTGACCTCGTATTTGCCCATATAGAATGCTTGAGCAATCGTTACCTGATGCGCCGGCTTCTCATCTGCTTCGCCGTTAGAGTCGCCCATCATGAAGCTACCGGGCGGCACTGATACAAACTCCATTCCAATCTGGTTCTTCACCACCGCGGCTGGCTTGTCGGCGGGTTTTGCGATGGTGCTCGTTTTCGCTGCGGCGCTCGCGCTCGCTGGATCCACGCTGTCGCCTACCGCACTACTCGGCTTGCTTGCCTCTTCCAACTGACGAAGCTTCACGCGCGCGAGCGGCGTATAGCGTCCCTGCGGATACTCCTTCAAATACTCCTCAAAGTTCGTTTTGCTGTTGGTCGCTTTGATGGTGTCCCAGTATTCGGCTTCAACCGCCGCGGGGTCGGCGAGTGTGGCAGTCGAAGGCCGGGCCTGATTCGCACCAGGAAGCGCAGTCTGGATTTGTTTTTCTAACCGCTGCGGACGCTTTGAATCATTAGTCGAAAGTTTCTTAACCTGTTCGCCCGCCGCATCGCCCTCAGCAGGCCGCGCAGTGGCGAGCACAGTCTGGATCTCCTTTTCTAACTTCTGCGCCAGCTTTGCGTCGATTGTCAAAAGTTTCTTAACTTGTTCATGGGCGTTGTCGCCCTGACCAAGGCGCGCATACGCTTGTCCGAGGCCGTAGTAGGCGTCGGCGTAATCGGCTTGCAGTCTGATCGCACTCTTAAAAAAAGGCAGAGATTTCTCGAAGTCAGTCCCGCGTAGGTAGGCGTAGCCAATACCGTAGTAGGCTTCGGCGTAACTCGGGTCAAGGGATGTCGCCTTCACCAGCGGGGCAAATGCTTCACCGTGGCGGCCCATCGCGTTGTAAGCAAATCCAAGATCATATTGGGCCTGAGCGTTGTTAGGCTCAAGGCGCACTTGCTCCTTAAACGCGGCCAACCCTTCTTCCCATTTGCCGGTATTGAAGTAGGCATCGCCGAGACCGCCATAGGCAGGCCCATAATTCGGATCGAGTCGGATTGCGATCTTATAGGCATCGATAGCCTCGGGCCATTTGCTCTCCTCGATGAGCTTGTCAGCTTCTCCTGCGATGCCGGCTGCCCGGCTGGTTGATTTTTGCGGTACACGGCCGCGCTTTTGTCCGAAGGCCGGCGCAGAAATGCTGGTGTGTAGCAGCGCGAACAAGCACAGCAGAGCTGAGGCAAGCTTCGAATATGGAGTATTCGATTTCATATATGACAGCTCCAGAAATGAAAGGCAGGACAGACAG
>JANMVC010000386.1:0-2720 GCA_031392315.1 Pyrinomonadaceae bacterium
TGCCGGGCCCGAGGCCTTCTCAGTGGACGAATGAGCCAAAACTCCCAGGACTTTCTTGGTACAGAGCGTTTCCGCATCCGCCGCCGGCTGGGCTCGGGCGGGATGGGCGTGGTCTATGAAGCTCACGACCTGGAAACAGACTGGGTGGTTGCGCTCAAGACGCTCACACGCGCCGAGGCTTCGCACATCTCGCGTTTCAAAAATGAGTTTCGCTCGCTCGCCGATGTCTCCCACCCAAACCTCGCCGCGCTCTACGAGTTTATGGCTGACGGTCAATACTGGTTCTTCACGATGGAACTCGTGCCGGGCGGGAATTTTCTCGAGTTTGTCCGGCCCGGCTACAAAGCGAAGCGGGTGCAGTCGTCGCGAACGCCGACGCTCAGAAAAACTCCGCGTGATTCCGGCGTTGAATTGCTGGCTGACTACGAGGCGGAAACAATCGAGTTGGAGTCTATCGACCGCGGCTATGCGCCGGACGACTCCGATCACCGCAGTCTGGCGAGTTCACTTTCGAGAGCGAAGCTGGATGTTGGCCGCTTGCGCGCTGCGATGAGGCAACTTGCCGAAGGCCTTCACGCCCTGCACGAAACCGGAAAGCTTCATCGAGACATCAAGCCCTCAAACGTGCTGGTTACCAGCGAAGGCCGCGTGGTGATTTTGGATTTCGGGCTGGTGGCGGAAGTTGAAGGCGAGGGCTCTCACGATAGCGTTACCCTCGCGGGCACCCCAGACTACATGTCGCCCGAGCAAGGGGCGCAGCTTCCCATCTCGCGCGCGAGCGATTGGTATAGCGTGGGCGTAATTCTCTATCAGGCGCTGACGGGGCGGCTGCCCTTCTCCGGAAAATTCTTCGAAGTGATGATGAACAAGCAGAACTTCGATCCGCCCGCGCCCGCGGAACTCGTCAAGAGTACTCCAGAGGATCTCAACGACCTTTGCGTCAAGTTACTCTGTCGCGACGTGGACCAGAGACCAGCAGGTACGGAGATTCTCGCGGCGCTGGGACATGAGCAATCCGGGCCATTAGTGGCGCCGATAATGCTGCCGCCCACGCCGTCTTCAGCTCAAACTTCAAATCTGATTGGCCGCGAACGCGAGCTGCAAAAACTCCGCGACGCCTTCGCCGTCACCCAGCGCGGACAAACGGTGACGGTTTATCTCCACGGCAGTTCGGGAATGGGGAAGAGTGCGCTGGCCCAGTATTTTCTTGAGCGGTTACGCGAAACTCAGGAGGGCGTCATCATCCTTGAAGGGCGCTGCTATGAACGCGAGTCAGTCCCCTACAAAGCGCTGGACGGCGTGGTGGATAGCCTGACGAAATACTTGATGTCGCTTCCCGATGCCAAAGCGGAGGCCCTGATGCCGCGGGAAATACTCGCGCTCGCGCGGCTCTTTCCGGTGATGCTGCAAGTGGATTGTGTCTTCAATGCTCCGCATCATCAGCACGAAATTCCTGACCCCTTCACTTTGCGGCGCAAGGCGTTTGCCGCGCTGCGCGAACTGCTCGGCCGCATTTCCGATCGGCAGCCGCTGGTGCTTTACATCGACGACTTGCAGTGGTCCGACGCCGACAGCACGTCGCTGCTTGAAGACCTGCTGCGTCCTCCCGATTCTCCGCCGCTGCTCCTGCTGTCGAGTTTTCGCAGCGAAGACATTCGGGCGAAACCATTTCTGAAGTCACTGCTCGAAAAGGCAGGCTCCGAAAGTTGTCGTGAGATCCGCATTGGCGCCCTGTCAAAAACCGAGTCGTTGACACTCGTGCGCGATCTGCTTGGCCCAGGCGTTGCGGGGCTTGAGCCATTCGGCGGAGCAATTCTTAGCGAAGCCGGGGGTAATCCATTTCTGTTGGAACAACTCGCGCGCTATGCGGCCTCAAGCGATCAGACGGCGACGACCGGCATCACGCTGGCCATGATGCTCGATGCACGCCTGCGTCACCTGCCGCCCGGCGCGCGCGCGTTTGTTGATGCCCTCGCCGTGGCTGGTCGTCCCATTAATCCGGAAGTGGCTTACCATGCGGCCGAACTTTCCGGCGATGAACTTCCGCTCGTCAGTTCACTCCGCGCGGCGCAGTTTCTCCGCACCGGTGGCGCTGAGCACACGATCGAGCTGTATCACGATCGCATCCGCCAGACGCTCACTAACCAACTCGATCCGCGAAAAGTGACTCAGATTCATCGCCGGCTGGCCCAGGCAATCGAAAGCCGCGGCATTGATGATCCCGAAGCGCTTTTTGAACACTACCTCGGCGCGGGTGAACGCGTGCGGGCCGCCACACATGCCGCGGTCGCGGCCCGAAAAGCAGCCAGCGCCCTGGCCTTTGATCGCGCGGCGGGCTTCTACCGGCGCGCGCTCGAGTTGGCCCCCGGAGGATCTGAATTAGTTGAACTCAAACGCGGATTGGCCGAAGCCCTGGTAAACGCCGGGCGGCCCGCCGAGGCGGCCGAGGCTTATCTGGAGGTGGCCCAGTTAAGCCCGGCCGGCCAGAGCCTGGATTTCAAGCGCCGCGCCGCGCAACAGTTGTTGATGGGCGGGCACATCGAAGAAGGTCTGGAACAGATTCGCTCGGTGCTGGCGGCAGTAGGCTTCAGTTTTCCGGCCGGTCCCAAGCGGGCACTGCTGTCGTTGCTGTTGAAGCGAGCTCGGATTCGTTTGCGCGGTCTGAAATTTAAGGAACGTGACGCCAGCGAGATACCGGAATCTGATCTGGTTCGCATCGA